>JASHSL010000591.1 GCA_030040855.1 Terriglobales bacterium | reverse complement strand
GGTGGGCTGCGAATTGCAGGTTCCGCGCCAGCAACGAGCCGCGCTCGAGCCCGGTTGGACGTACATCAGCGACCTGGTGGGTTGTACGGTTTCCGATGGCGCCCGTGAGATTGGCCGGGTCGAAGACGTGCGTTTGGGAGCGGGGGAGGCGCCGCTGTTGATTGTCCGGGCAGGAAACAGAGAGCATGAGATTCCCTACGCACAGGCGCATCTTGAAAATGTGGATCTCGAGGGTAAGCGGATTCGAATGGTGCTGCCGGAAGGAATGCTCGAGCTTGATGCCCCGCTGACCGCAGAAGAGAAGCAACAGCAGAGGAGAAGAGGTCAGTGATCCGCAGGTAGCCGTCCCCAGGGACTCGGGTGGCAGCTGAGCTCGGTGTCATGAAGATCGACATTGTTACGATCTTTCCCGAATTTTTTCACGGACCGTTCGATTATGGAATCATCCGCCGAGCGCGGGATGCTGGTCTGGCAAGGATTGACGTGCACGATCTGCGGGCCTTTGCGCAGGATCGCCACCGCACTGTGGATGATCGCCCTTTTGGCGGGGGCGAGGGCATGGTCCTCAAGCCGGAACCGATCTTTGCCTGGGTGGAGACGCTCCCGGTTGCCGCTCGCGACGAGCGTCTGGCGGGTCGAGTTCCGCAGAGCGTGATTTTGCTTTCGGCGCAGGGCAAACGCTTCTGCCAGCGCCAGAGTCAGGAGCTTGCCCGGCTGGAACAACTCGTCCTGATCTGCGGACGTTACGAAGGCGTGGATGAGCGTGTCAGCCAGGGTTTGGCGGATCGCGAGCTGTCGATTGGGGATTACGTGCTGAGTGGCGGCGAAATCGGTGCGGCGGTGATCGTCGATTGCGTCACGCGTTTGCTCCCGGGTGCGGTGGGGAACGAAGCCTCGACGCGGCAGGAATCGTTTACCGAATACGAGCCCTGGCCGAGCGGCATCGGCCCGACGGCGACCTGCGTATCCGGCGGCCTGCTCGATTATCCCCACTATACGCGTCCGGCGAATTTCCGAGGAATGGCGGTTCCGGAAGTGCTTGCTTCCGGCAATCACGACGAAATCCGGCGTTGGCGCCGCCGCTCGGCGCTCGAAAAAACTTTGCGCAACCGGCCCGACCTGTTGCAGCAGGCCGCTTTAGGCGAGGAGGACAGAGAGTTGCTGTCCCAAATTACGGGCCAGAATACCTAGAAGGGGAAAAGATCATGTCCAATCTCGTCATTGAAAAACTCCTGGCAAAGACCCAACGTACCGACTTGCCCAAATTTGGTCCGGGGGACACGGTGCGCGTACACGTCAAGATCAAAGAGGGCGACAAGGAGCGTTTGCAGGCATTTGAGGGGATTGTGATCGCCCGGACGCGCGGACCGCAGGCCAGCTTTACGGTCCGCAAGATGAGCTTCGGTCATGGCGTGGAACGCATCTTCCCGGAAAATTCGCGGGTGATTGATCGGATCGAGTTGGTGCGGTCCTCCAAGGTGCGTCGCGCCAAGCTCTATTATCTTCGCTCGCTCAGAGGCAAGGCCGCCCGCTTACGGGACGTGGAACGCGAACACGCCTTGGCGGAAATGGCGGCGACGAAGTAGTCGGCCAAGGTCCTTTCAGCAGGGCACAACGATCCTGGGCTCCGGCCAGCCTGGAAGTCCAGGCCATCTACCGCCGCGTGTCTTGGCACGTGGCGTTTTCTGTTGCGGGGCGGTGCTCGATAAGCAAGGCTCGGGCTCAACTGACGGCTTGTTGTGGCTGGAGGTCGGGCTGGCGGAGGCGATCGAGCAGTTCCGCCGGTTCGGCTCTTAGGCTGTAATCAGGGTTGAGGGATGCATAGTGCAACCTGCCCTGGCGACCAACAATATAGGCGGCGGGGATGGGCAACTCCCAACTGTCATCTCCATTCACAAACGGCAGGTTCACGAAAACTCGCCGATAGACAGACTGCTGGTACTCGGGCACCCGGTACACCAGCCCAAACTGTCGTGCAACCTGGTTTCGCTGATCACTGAGCAGGGGGAAGTTCAATTGGTGCTGCTCGGCCATCAAAGACGATTGCTGGACAGTTTGGGGGGAGATCGCTAGCAATCGCGCTCCCGCCGCTTTGATCTCGGGCAGAACCAGGTTCATGGCCTCCAATTGACCTACGCAAAACGGGCACCAGCGTCCCCGAAAGAAACAGATCACGAGAACAGCAGTGGCCAGCAGTTCCTTCGAGGAGACGCGTTGGCCATCTTGATCCTGAAGCTCGAAATCGGGAGCGCGGGCACCCTCCGCTAGGGCACGTTCTCGAATGCGTTGCTCCTGAAGTTCTCGAATCACTCGCACGTGAACGGCCTGGGCTTCGGGCGGAACGTACTTGGCAATCAGGGCTTTGCGTTCGTCGAATTGCTCGCGTAAGGTGCGGGAATCAGGTCCTCGACAGGATTCACTGAGTGAGCGCCACTTCATGGTTCGGCCGTGACGGAGACTGCGCTTGCGCCAAGAGCCAAAAAACTCAACTTAACTGGGCCCTGCCGTGCCCGCGAGAGTTCTCCGGATTTCCAGGGAAAATGCCGATCCGGAGCGAGAGGCGCGTTGCTAGTTGGCCCGCTTTGCGTTGGCAATCCGCGCGTCGATGGGTTTGCGTCCGGCGAAGCCCTCGCTGACCCCATGCCAATAGGTAATTTTCTTCTCTCCCAGTCTCCAACACAGGAGCACGGTCTTACCCTCCACTTGGCAAGGGAAGTCCAGCAAACCGATGTCGAGGTCCTTCACTTGTACCCCCATCGCATCAATCTCGGCCACGGCGTCCTTGGCTCGTTGCGAAGCCTTCTCGCGCTCAGCTTTCCGCCGGGCCATGGCCACGATGTTCACTAAAATCCCGCCATGCAGGAATATGCGGTGGGCCAGCTCTTGAAATTCGTGGTCCGTAGACTCGACCAATTTCTTGCCATCCATCGCCGTGCGCAGGAGAGATTCAAGGACCGGCAGCAACGATTGGGCTTCTGCGAGAGTGAAAGTGCGATCTGCCATGACAGTACCATCCTATTCTAATCGATTTCGATCGTTGACTCGCAAGGGTGCACCGGAGCTTTCGTCTCAACACTGCCAAAGGAAGATCAGCACGCGGGCAGTCGATGACCCGGGGACGAACGCCAAGCCAAATCTCGGTGAAGGAGAGGCAAGCGCGGAGCAGCGCAGATGTGTTGGAGCAGCACTAGGTGGCACGGATGACAACGTGGTAACTGTCATTCTCTGATACGTATTCTCTGGGTGCAGTGACGCTCAGCACTTCCCCATCTAGAACCGAGCCGTCTTCGAGCGTCATGGTGAACCGGGTGCCAATTCTCGGGATATAACCCAGGGAGCCAGACCAAACGGCGCGCGTGATTTGAGTATGTTTAACAACAGTAATTTTGGGCATGGTCGTTAATGCTCAAACATGGATTCACCACAGGCACCGGATTTGCCCTGGTTGGCGGTCGCCACAAGCTCAAAATGGCGCCCCTTTTCAGCAGCTTGCTGCCTCAGATCATGCAAAGCGCCGATTTCCGAGGAACAGATTCGAGACGGGCTGTTGAAAACCTTCACGGTGGTGCCCGATGGTTGCCTGCGCTTTCCACGGCGCACCGAGTCGGCGGAAATATTGAACCGTCCGCGAAACTTCTTACCCTAATCAGATGCCGAGTGACGGCAACTCGTACCAATTTTTTTCCGCGGGGAGGCACCATCGCAGGTGAGCTTGCCCGGGCAGAGGGATCTGTTGCGCACGGCGGAGAATTTTTGACCAAGCTCGGCGGTTGCCGCTATGTCAGCAATTGCGCGTCACTGTGTCCTGCCCTGCGAGGGATCGGGGGTGCGGGCGGTCTCCACATCGACATGGAGCGCTTGCTGAGGCGAGATCCCGGGCGGGTAGCAGTTTCCGTCGGGATTATAACTTGCCGGGCAGCCGGCAGCCACGTCCCGCCTCTTCGGAGATTGTGCAAATTGCCAAACGTCTGCAAACCGAATTCCGCTGTCTGCCGGATTGGGCGGTGGCTTCGGGAAGGCACATCCGGGCGAAGGCGGACAGGCATCATCGCTTACAAAATAAACGATCTCTCTACCTCCGGCGTTTTGCCGAATGTCTTCGGCGGTCACAATGCTGCTTCCGTGCGATTCTTGGGCGGCCATGCCGGAACAGTAAATTCCAGCTCGGAACCCGGCGGCGTTGACCACATCCACCCAAGAATAGAGATAGGCTTTCTGTTCGGGCAGCATGCGCCCACCTTGCTCCTGGTCGAGAAATAGCAAAGTTCCGCCAGGAAATCCCTCCCGCCGGGCTGCGGCCGCTGCAGCCTGCGCATCGGATTTGCCGAGAGCGGTCGCTCTCGGCACGTTCTTCAAATCGGCATCGAGTCGGCCATTGAACAGCACGAGAAACCCGAACCCCGCCGCCTCGAGGCCGCTTCGTTTCCCGACCCACTGATTGCTGGTCTCCCCGGGAGGATTGTTCAGCCAGAAACCTGCGAAGGAGAAAGTTTGGCGCAAGGTTTTGAGATTGTCGTCTCCCGGGTATTGGTTGCGATCGAAGCCGAGATAAAAGCCGGTGCTAGGCGCGTCGTGCTGCGCCCACGCTACAATTGCGAGCAGGACGGCGGCGGTCAAAATCCACCATGCCGGCTTCGGCTGCAGGCTTGAAAAGCTGCTCCTGCCTCTCGTCGGCGATCCCCCGGATAAGCTGCGTTGCCTGACGGTGCTGCGCACGCGGAGCATCATCCCCCAATATGCACCATCGTCCTCGATGGGGGCACAAACTCGGGCTCTCCGATGTGGTGCCGATCTTCCTTGCGCAGCACCACGCCGCGGATGAACTCAGCCAACTTCTCATCCGATGCCCCACGGCCCATCTGTTCATACAAGTCATGGTCGCAAACGGAAAATAGGCAGGTGCGAATCTTCCCGTCCGACGTGATTCGGATGCGGCTGCAGTGGCCGCAGAATGGGTGGGAAACGGGGGCGATGATCCCGATCTCGCCGATCCCATCATCGAACCGGTACCTGCGCGCCGTTTCACTCCGGGCGTGCGGAATTTCGATCAACCGTCGATACTCCGACATGCGTTCGACGATCTCCTTGAGGGTGACGACGGTTTCGAGTGACCAGACACGGTCCTCTTCGAGCGGCATGAACTCGATGAACCTGACCACCACACCTTCTTCCCGAGCGAACATCCCAAATGGAATGATCTGATCTTCATTGAAACCACGCATCAGCACGCAGTTCACCTTCACCGGCCACAAGCCTGCCCGGCGCGACGCTCGGATTCCGGCGAGCACTTGGTCATATCCATTGGGGACACGCGTAATGCGTGCGAAACGGTCAGGATCGACCGCATCCATGCTGACGGTGACGCGGTCGAGACCGGCGTCCTTGAGCGCCTGTGCCAGCTCGGCTAGCAGGTGACCGTTGGTCGTGAGCGCGAGCTCCAGCGGTTCGCCATCGGTGTCGCGCAGCTGCGATAACTGGTGCACGAACTCGACGACTCCCTTGCGCAATAGGGGCTCACCCCCGGTGATGCGCACCTTCTTGATTCCGAGCCCGGCCATGATACGGGCCATGCGCAGGTAATCAGAAAAGGGGAGATCCCCGTACAGCGTGCTCTCCTTTCCAGTGCGACAGTAGACACACTTGTAGTTGCAACGATCGGTCACGGAAATCCGGAGATCCCTGATCGCCCGGCCGAATTTGTCCGTTAGCACAGCCACGCGCTCTTTCGCGGTCTCCTCACCAAGCTCGAAACCGCCGCATTCGATCGCTAGTTCCGCCACGGAACGAGAGCCGGTTCCACCGCAGCGGCTCCTTACCGGAGCCTCCGTCTCTCGCTCCGCCATCCCTCTCAACTGGAGTGGAAAGGGAAGACCCAGGCGGGCCTGCGCCCGGGGATGCTTCCTTGCCCATGGCTTCTCACCAGGCCGGAGGGCGCTGGCGTTTTCGCCCGCCCTCAGGGCTTTTTCCTGCGATCCTACGGCTCAGAAACGCTCTCGAGGGGGTGCGCAAAGCAAATCTCCCTCGCCGCCACGGCCAGATGTGCCCGAAGGCCAGAGTCGGTCTGGCTCAATTATATGCTGTCAGGCTCGCTTGGTTCGAACCGACCGCTGAGCAAGGAGAGTGGGGCCCGCCCGAACCCGGTTACATTCCATCATAGTTCGGCCCGCCACCACCCTCCGGGGGTACCCAGGTGATGATCTGGTACGGGTCGGCGATATCGCAGGTTTTACAGTGGACGCAGTTCGACGGGTTCAAGCTAATGCGCTTGCCGTGGGGTTGCTCGGCGTCCTCCACCATTTCATAAACATTCGCCGGGCAGAAGTTCTGGCAGGGGCTACCGAATTCCTGCAGGCAACGAGCGTTGCAGAGATTGGTGTCGTGAATGATCAAATGCGCGGGTTGGTCCTCTTCATGTTTCGTTCCGGAGTGATAGAGATCCGTCAGCTTGTCAAAGCTGAGCTGGCCATCCCCTTTGGCAGGCCCGAGCAAATAGGCTTTACCTTCGCCGTCGCTTGGCAGCTGGGATAGTTTCTTCAGGTGCTGGTAACCGGCGGTGGCCGGGTAGCGGTTGCGCAAGCCGCGCCCACCGGTCAATTGCTGGAGCCCGGCGTGAAACATGCCGCGCCAAAATCCGTGGGCAAATCCCTGATGAAAGTTCCGCACCTTCCAGAGCTCCTCCTGAATCCAGCTGGACTCCACCTTGCTCTGATACTGTCCCAGGCTCCGGGCAGAGAAGTCGTCTTGCTTCCAGGCTTCCACCGCCGCTTCGGCGGCCAGCATTCCGCTCTTGATCGCGAGATGGATTCCCTTCAAGCGCGCAGAATTCAAGAATCCCGCCGAATCTCCCACCATCATCCAACCCTCCCCCGCCAGCGGCGGGATTGCCCACCAGCCCCCGTAGGGAAGCGATTTCGCGCCGTAGCGAATCATCTTCCCACCCCGGAGGAGGCCGGCTACCAAGGGATGCTGCTTGAAACTCTGCAGCACGTGCTGCGGATCGAGGCGGGGGTCGGGGTACTCGAGCGCAGTGACAAAGCCCAGAGAAACGACGTTGTCCTTGCCGCCGTAGATCCAGGCTCCGCCGTATTCGTGCGCGGTGAGTGGCCAGCCCATGGTGTAGATGACCTCCCCGGGTGCGATGCGGCCGGGCGGCACCTCCCACAACTCCTTGATCCCCTGACCATAGCTTTGCGGGTTCCGATCCTTCATCAAATCCAATTTCGCACTGAGCTGCTTGCTGAGCGAGCCTCGCGGGCCTTCCGCCAAAATGACAAGCTTCGACCGCAGATCGTAGCCGGGCTCAAAATTCGATTTCGGCTGATTGTGCTTATCTACCCCTTTATCGTCGGTGCGGACTCCGACCACGCGATGGCCGTCGAACAACAATTCCGAGCCGGCGAACCCGCTGAAGATCGTGATCCCAGCCTCTTCTACCTTGGAGCCCAGCCACTTCACGAACCGATTGAGAGAGATCACGTAGTTGCCGTGATCGCGCAAGGGTGGCGGCGTGATGGGCAACTTGAACTGGCTCTTGCGGGTGAGAAAATACACCGCCTCGTTGCTGACAGGTGCGTCGAGCGGAGCTTCCTTCTCGAAGTCGGGGATCAGCTCTCGCATGGAGCGTGGGTCCAGAAGCGCTCCCGAGAGACAGTGCTGGCCTATCTCGCGCGCCTTTTCGAGCAGGTAGATATTCTCTTTGCTCCATGGCGAGTCGGGGTGTTCGGAGTTGTGTTGGTCGATGAGTTGGGAGAGACGCAGGGCGCACGCCATGCCCGCAGGCCCCCCGCCGACGATGACGATATCGGCGGGCATCTGGGGACGTTCGATGTTGGCAAGCGGCTTGCGAAAAACGAGGCTCATGGTTTCGCCAAGGGGGAATCAAGGCTCGGCCCGGTCCAACTACGCCACACGCGTACGATCGCCCGCCAGTCGACAATCCGGTGTGGGAGACGGAGTCGAGGGAATCGGACCGCAGCCCGAAGGGCGACGAGCAAGCCCAGCCCAAAAGGCCGGGGCAGCCTGCTCAAAGAGTCGGCCGCCGACACCGTGGGGATGAGGACACGCCTACCGCTAGAGGCTCGATTCGCTTCGAGGAGCGCGGCTGCCGGAAGTCTATGCAAGCTTCTATTGTAGGGCGGCTGTCTAGTGAGCTTTCGCACGTCTAACTGCCGGCTTTTGCTTTTTTCACTTCTTCGATCAGTGGCGGCACGACATCGAACAAATTGCCGACGACAGCGTAATCCGCAATCTCGAAAATCGGAGCTTCCGAATCCTTGTTCACGGCAATGATGGTGCGTGATCCTTTCATCCCCACGATGTGCTGAATTGCGCCGCTGATGCCGAGGGCCAGGTAGAGCTTGGGTGCGACGGTTTGGCCGGACGAACCGATTTGTCGATCCATGGGCAACCATCCGGAATCGCAGATCGGACGGGAAGCGGCGATTTCCCCGCCCAGCGCCTCGGCCAGCTGTTTGGCGAGCTCGATATTCTTTTGTTCCTTGATTCCGCGGCCAACGGAAACAATGATTTCCGCCTGGGTCAAATCGACGGCTTGCTTAGCTTCTTTGAACATGGCCTGCGGTTTTTCACGGACCACGCCATCGCCCAGTTCAACCTTTACCGTCTCCACGGGAGCGGCGCTGGCACCAGTCTCCACCTTGTCCCCGCGGAACGCCCCATTCTGAAAGGTCACAAACCAAGGTGGGGGACCCGCGAAACTGACATCGGCCGCGAGCTTGCCCTGAAACATTTGCCGGGTAAACAGCAGTTTGTCCCCTTCCTTCTTATAGCCGACACAGTCGCTGATCACGGTACGGCCCATCGCCGTAGCCAGTTTGGGCACGAAGTCGCGCACCTGATAGGTATGCGGCATCAGCACCAACTGCGGCGCCCGGGACTCGATGAATTGTTTCAGGCCGAAGGCGAATGCATCCGGGGTATAAGGTTCAAAGCGCGGGGATTCTACCGCGTACGATCTCTGGACCTTTTTGGCGGCAACTTCGTGGGCCAGATTGGCCACCTCCTTGCCGACGACGGCGGCGTCGAGTGTCCACCCGGTTGCTGCCGCCAAGGCTTGGCCCGCGGTTAGCGTCTCCCAGGAAACACGGTTGAGTTTCCCGTCCCGTTGCTCCACCACTACAAGAATGCTGTCAGGCATAGGCAATGTGCTCAGTTCCTCGGCGCGTTCGGGTTCCGCGCACCACCCGCTATCCGGACTTCCGCCACTCCACGCTACCGACTAGGGTCGCGGAAACCTACAAAACCCGGACTTCGTTGCGCAACTTGTCCACCAATTTCTTGGCAATCTCAGCTGCCGAACCTTCAAGAAATTCTGTGTTCTTCGTCTTCTGGGGCACGTACAGGCGCTCAATCTTTTGCAAGTTCCCGCTCAGGGATGACTGCACGTCCGCCATGGCGACTTTCCGCAACGGCTTATTTTTGGCTTGCTTGATCCCGATCAGGGTTGCATAGCGCAGCTTGTTGATGCCCGATTGAATGGTAAGCACGGCGGGCAACGGCATGTCCACAAACTGGAAGTAGCCCGCTTCGAGCTCGCGTTTCACCCGAATTCCAGCGTCCTTCTTCTCGATTTGCATGATGATGGTCGCATGCGGCCAGCCCAGCAGCTCGGCGAGAATCACCCCCGTCTGGGCATACCCATAGTCATCGGATTGAAGACCGGTGAAAATCAGATCGAAGGACTCATCCTGAATGGCTGCGGCAAACGCTCGTGCCGTATTGAATGCGTCCAGCCCGACGAACGCGGTGTCTTCCAGATGAATCGCGCGATCGGCGCCCTTGGCTAAGGCTTCCCGCAGGACTTGCTGGGCGCGAGCCGGACCGGCGGTAATCACCACCACTTCGCCTCCGTGCTTTTCCTTCTGGCGCAGAGCTTCCTCGAGCGCATACGCGTCCGGCTCGTTGACTTCGTACGATACATCCTCGCGGATCCAGGTCCCGCTCTCATTCAGCTTCAAGGGTGCATCCTTCTGCGGTACCTGTTTCATGCCGACAAGAATCTTCAAGAAAAGCTCCACGTAGCTGGCGGTTTCGAGCAACGGCCGGGCAAACGCGTCAGTATAAATGAGCTGCCGGCCATTCGCACTCGGCATTTCCTCGAAACTGTTGAAATGTTTGAAACGCGGTTGGAGAAGATTGTACCGGATGGCGGGCGGACCGGATGGAAGCGGATGCGCACCTACTCCGTAAACACCACCGACTGCACGCCAGAGATCTCAAAGCGCTTGCGGCAGCGCAGATTCTTACAGGCCATCATATCGTCGCGGCGCAGCATGTACGACCGGGCTTTCGAAAAGCGCGCGCGGTCTCGTTCATCGGCGCGTCCTGACAGCTGCCTTTTCTTGGTGCGCACGAGCCACGTGATCTCATACTCCTCGGACTGCTGGCAATGCGGACAATTTAGCCGGGCCGTCTTCTTCTCCTGTCGCTCGTCGAAAAAGTCCCGCTCGTCCATGGCGATATGCCTTCAAGTGCGTGCCAGATGGATCCTGGATCGGCGCTTATCACGATTATTGCACGCCCAGCGCATAGAAGTTTGTTGGACTCCTTGCGCGGAAACAATTCGCCAAACCCCGGCTTGGCCACTCCAGTCCGTTAGCGCTCTAGATCGGCCGGAAGGAGATCCAGCGAAGCGCGAGGAAATACAACCTTAACCATATAGGAATAAAGGATCTTATTGGGCAAGCCATGGCAGGGGAGCGGGAAGATCGACACCGTCGATTATGGCAAGATGGAGCCATGCCGAAGAAGAAAAAACCGAAGCGGTTTCGTGCCGTGGAGGCGGTCAAGGCCATGGCGCGCGAACGAATTGGAACGCCGCCGGCTTCGCAGGTGATCCCCGATCGCAAGACGAAAAAAAAAGAGAAGCACAAACTGACCTTGGAGGACCTATTGGATGACGCCGGTCGTGAGCCGTAACAGCCAACCCAAACGATGCTCACCATGCTGTGGTATGGATTGCAGCACTTCTGGTCCGCCATACCCGAGCCTAAGAGCCCGCAAGCATCGGTCTATCGTAGACTTGGCACAGGTTGCGCTGCACCAGGTGAGACCTTCGGAATGAATTCTTGATCGTGATTCAAGCAATCACGCCGCAGAACGCCTTTGTCTTTAAAGCGGTTCGCCTTCGTGCGCTGCGAGATACCCCGCATGCGTTCAGCTCCACCTACGCGAGAGAGTCGCAATTTACCGACTCCGAGTGGCTCGCCTGCGCTGAACGGATGAATGGTGAGAGTGGAGCCGGATTCTTAGCGATGGAGGGCGAAAATGCATGCGGCATCGTTGGTTCGTTTCTCGACCCAAACCACCCAGACCAGGCACACCTAGTCTCCATGTGGACGGCCCCTGGCCATCGTCGGCAAGGCGTAGGCCGCCTGCTGGTACAAGAGGTTCTCAACTGGGCACATTGGCGCAAGACGCGTAGGCTGTTGTTGATGGTCACAAGCAACAACGAATCCGCGATACGCTTCTACGAGCGATTAGAATTTACCAAAACTGGCCGCACCCAGCCCTATCCCAACGACCCCGCCGTGATCGAATATGAAATGTCGCGGCGGATTCCGTAGCGATCGTCCTCGACCGAACGTCCCGATCTCAGTTACAACTGGGCGATACGAATCGAGGAGGGTTCGGGGTCGATCGAAATCCTCTGCGCGGCGAGGGCTGCATCGGTCCTTGGCGAGGGGGCGAAGATGTCACCAGCGCGTCCATCCGGCCGGCATTTGTAAACACCTCAGCATCACGAGGTGGGCAAGTCCGCGCAAATACACAGCAAGGCCATCCAGTCGATCCGCGTTA
>JASHSL010000590.1 GCA_030040855.1 Terriglobales bacterium | reverse complement strand
CGAACTAGTCACGCCTGCCCGCCGGAAAGGTGGCGTGCGCTCGAGGCCTGTGATCTCACCCGCAATCGATGAGGGCCGTGGAAAACTACTTTAACTACTTCACCGAAATCGAAGACCACTTTCGGCAACGTCGCGGCACCACCCTCCTGCTTTCCACGGTCGACTGGGCACTGATGGATGTGTGGAAAGAGGCGGGTATACCCCTGGAAGCGGTGTTGCGGGGCATTGACGTAACCTTTGATCGCTATGCCGAGCGGCGGTCGAAAATGCGCAAAATCAATGGATTGGCGTTTTGCACCCAGGAGGTGCTGGCCGCGGCGGAAGAGATGAAAGAAGCTGCGGTTGGCGCCGGCAAACCGGGGCGAGACAGCCGGGCCGAATCCGCTTTTCCCGTCTCCGAGATTGTGGGCTTTCTGCGGCGAAACGCGGAGGTGCTCGAAACCGCCCAGCTGCCCGAAGCCAAACACCTCTCCCCTCGACCGATCGCGCGAGAAACGGCCAAAATGCTGCGCGAGATGGCCGGACTCCTGGAGCAGGCGAAAACCCTTCCCCCGCTTGAAGAACTCGAACGGCGGCTGACCGTGGCCGAGGAGAAGCTGTTCGCCGTCCTGCTTGCGGTGATCCCCGATGAGGAGATCGTGGCCGAACGTGCTGCCGCCGACCATGCCCTGGCGCCCTACTGCCGGAAGATGTCGGCAGCGCAGATCGAACAGATTCATAAGCAATATGTCCGCAAGCGCTTGCTCGACAAGTTTGGGTTGCCGAGACTTAGCCTGTTCTATCTGTGAGACTGGGAAAGGCCAGGCCAGGCAGAAGGCTTTGCTTCGCGGCACCTCGCCGCTCGGTTCCTGGATAGAATCACTGCTTGCTCTTTAGTATCGAAAAACTTGTTTACGGCGGCGAGGGCTTGGCGCGACTGCCGGGCGATGAGCACGGACCGGGCAAAGCCGTGTTCCTCCCGTTCGTCCTCGAGGGAGAGAGCATCGAAGGCTCTCTGCTCGAGGAAAAACCGGGATTTGCCCGGGCCCGCGCCGACTACGTTCTCCAACCCTCCCCGCATCGGATCGAACCGCGGTGTCCCTACTTCGCTCTATGCGGCGGATGTCACTATCAGCATTCGAGCTATGAACATCAACTCGAAGTCAAGGCCGCCATTCTGAAGGAAACGCTTCGCCGCATTGCGAAAATCGAGCTGGGCATCGATATGGTCATTCATGCCTCGCCCGCTTGGAATTATCGCAACCGTGCCCGTTTGAGAGTCGAGCAGCAACCGGAGTTTGCGCTCGGCTATTACCGACTCCACTCGACCGATCTTCTCCCCATCGAGCAATGCCCCATTAGCTCACCTCTGATCAATCGAGCGATCGCGGCTTTGTGGAAAATGGGTCGTGCAGGGGATCTGCCTCGTGCCCTCGAACAAGTGGAAATCTTTGCTAACGCTGAGGACGAGCGGCTTCTCCTCGAGCTCTATGGCAACTCCCCCCTAACCGCGGCCTCGGCCAGTGCGGTGGGCGAAGCGCTGAAGAGCGCTCTACCCGAGGTAGTCGGAGTGGTGTGGTTCGAATCAGGACTCCGTACCCGGCCCGGTCCGCATCCTCGGAACGTTAGCTTCGGGTCGGCGGAACTCAGTTACCGCACAGAACACTTCTCTTACAAAGTCAGTGCGGGAGCCTTTTTTCAGGGGAATCGCTACCTGATGGATGAACTGATCCGTATTGTAACCAACGGCTATTCGGGAACTCTAGCCTTGGACTTGTATGCAGGAGTAGGGTTGTTCTCCGCCGTACTCTCCCGCCGCTTTGCCCAAGTGTTTGCCGTCGAATCGTCGGCGGCGTCCTACACCGACCTCCGGTCCAATGCACCGCCGAACGTAAGGGCGGTTCCGAGCACCGCGGAGCAATTCTTACGCAGGTCGGGCAAACTGCGACCCGATCTGATCGTCGTCGATCCCCCCCGGAGCGGGTTGAGCCCGGCGGTGATCGCAAGCCTGCAAGAGCTGGGAGCACGCCGGATCATCTACGTGTCGTGCGATCCAGCCACCCTTTCCCGCGACCTCCAAAATCTGCGCAAAGCCGGATATTCCATTCAGCAAGCGCATCTGGTGGATCTGTTCCCCCAGACCTATCACATCGAAAGCGTGTTCCAAGTGGAAATGGCGTAGCGGTCTGCCCTGACGGGAGGCTTGATTCGCGCGTGGCCGGGATGTGTCCGCGGCTATCCCTTCTCCGGGTGTTCTTCGAAAGCGACGATCTCCGCCGTCTCGGCATCCTCCGGATTCTGGCGATATTCCGCAATCAGCCGCCGCGCCCGCTCGGCGTCTTCTTGCCGCACCAAGATGATCGTGCCACCGACCCCGGGCAGAATGTCTTGCGGAGCGTCGAGTGCGGTCACGTCGCAGTCGATTCCGGCTGACTCCAGAAGCCCGCGTACCACCATCGCTTCGGATTCCTGTTCACAATCAAACACCCGGACGAGTTCTTCGTTGGGATTCGGATGCTGCTCGACTTGTGCCATGGCTCCTCCATCCTGAGTGGCTTTGCTGTAGATTCTACTCTCCGCGCAACGTTGCCGGGAACTGCTTCCAATCATTCGACTTCTTCCGCCGCCCGAGGTAACCGAAGTCCCACACCGTCGAGCCATTGCCTTCCCCGGGGATTGCCGCCACAATACCATGAGGATGGGCGCAACCCCCCATCCGAGGAATACATCCTAGCCTGGGGCATAAGTGTCGGCTGGCGAGGGGAAGTGGGGAAGGAATGAGTAGTGCGGAACGGGCTGGGCAGTCGGGGAATCTGAGCGAGACAGAGCACGAG
>JASHSL010000589.1 GCA_030040855.1 Terriglobales bacterium | reverse complement strand
GCGTTGAGGCGACAACAAGGAACGAGGCCGCTGGCGCCTTTTCGTGAAATGCCCGTCGGATGGCTAGCACGTCATCATAGAACAAGCCGATCAGATCAGCCGAACATACCACCAGCGTCTCCGTGGCGATTCCGAGGGCCAGGCAGCGCGCATAGAGATCGTCGTGCACACCCGTAGCTACGCGGTTGTGCCCGAATCCGGCCAGGTATACCGCCTGCTCGCCCTGCAAGGCCGGCGTGATCACCGATTGTGCGGCGCCAGCCCGCAAGGTCTCGGCCGCGATCCTTGGCGCAAGCATTATCAAAAGTACCGCCATGGTGAGCGACTTCAGCATACCGGCCCCCACAACCAATGCCCACGTTCCCCCATGCACCACTCGACTCGCGGACGATGAGTGCAGATGCGGAGAGAATATCGCTCGGGATTCATACCGAGGAGCGGGCGGCGTCTTGATGGCTAACTGGTCCCCCGCACGAGCCCTTCCGGCACGCGCTGTGCCGAGAGGGGGCTTCTCTTCGCCAAGCCTGCTTGGCAGCCTGGCCTGGTAGTACAGCGATTTCTCCGAATATCGCATCATGGACTCTTGCGTAGCATCCAATCCGGTTGACGGCAATCCGTCCGAACGCTACGGGTAGGAAGATCGCCGTGCACCGGCGACGTACACCTTGCTTGGGGCCTTCGCAGCACGAGGGCGATTGCCCTATGATGAACCTCCAGAACCTGCCTACGGAAAATATAGGACTTTTAGAGAGGGGTGGCGATCGAAAATGGCTCAGAAACCAACTCTGCTCGTAACTCGCAGATTGCCGGATGCGATCGAGTCGCGGATCAGGCGCGACTACGAGGCGCGTTTTAATGCCAGCGACCGGCTTTATTCCCGAGAAGAACTCCTCTCCCTGGCAAAGGGTGCCGACGCTCTACTGGTCACCCTACAGGACCAGCTCGATGAGAGTCTTATCTCTGGTTTGCCCAGATCCGTCCAGATCATTGCGACCTTGTCGGTGGGTTTCGATCACATCGATGTGCGGGCGGCCGAAGCTCGTGGCATTGCGGTAACGAACGCGCCGGGGGTCCTCACCGACGCCACGGCCGATATCACGATGTTGCTCTTGCTCGGAGCCTCACGACGGGCCACGGAGGGACAGGCGCTCCTGCGCCAGGGAATGTGGAGCGATCCCAGACCGACCGAACTGCTGGGATGGCAACTGACCGGTAAACCGCTCGGAATCTACGGCATGGGTCGGATTGGAAAGGCAGTAGCTGAGCGCGCGCGAGCCTTCGGAATGAGGATTCACTACTGCAGTTTGCATCGTCTCGAGCAGGACGCCGAAAACGGTGCCGTCTTCCACGCAGACGCTCGTGACCTGCTGGCAGTCAGTGCTTTTCTCACCCTGCATGCGCCGGCAACCAGCCAGACCAAGCACTTTCTGAATGCCCAGTCCATTGCGCTGCTGCCTGAAGGCGCGATCATCGTGAACGCCGCCCGCGGCAGTCTGGTCGATGATGAAGCGCTGATTGAGGCGCTGCGCAAGGGACGGGTCGCGGCTGCGGGTCTTGACGTCTATGAGGGCGAACCTCACATTCACCCGGCCTATCGAACCCTACCCAACACTTTCCTGCTGCCGCATTTGGGATCAGCCACGGTCGAGACGCGTACTCGCATGGGCATGATCGCGCTCGACAATTTGGATGCTCATTTTGCTCATCGGCCCCTGTTGACCCGGGTGCTCGCGTAGCATCGAGCCAGTCGCCCAGGGAGCCAAGAGGGAAAACGAAAGATCAAGATAAGCCATCAAAACCGCGCTCTTCAGGGTGTTTCACCCAGCCGCATTGTCCCTACCGGTTTCACCTCTCGAGAAATATTTTGTGACAATAAATTCAATGTCTTGGGTGGCACTACTTTATGTTTTACATGACGTTCTATGGCGCCGACCGGGCGCAGGTTCCGATAGACAGGCCGCATGAGGATCACGCGCCAGGAGATCTTGGGGAAGAGGGGAAAGGGAGATGAGGAGAGCAGCTCCATGAGTTCCAAAGTGAAAGCTTACCGATCGCCTGAGACCGTGCCGGCATTCCTGTTTGATCTTGACGGCACACTTGTGGATAGCGTGTATCAACATGTGCTGGCATGGCGGGAAGCGCTGGAGCGGGCGGGTACGCGGCTTTCCGTCTGGCGGATTCACCGGCGCATGGGAATGAGCGGAGGCCTTCTGGTAAACGCACTGCTACGGGAAACGGGACACTCCTTGACGCCGGCCGACGAACGGCATCTGCAAGAATGGCATGCGGAAGCATACGCGAAATTCCGGTCCCAAGTGCGGCCACTGCCCGGCGCCATTGAGCTCCTGGAGTGCCTGTCCTTGGCCAAGGTTCCGTTTGCCATTGCGACCAGTGGCTTGATGGCCAGTGCACGTCCAGCCTTGGATCTTCTGTCGCTGAAATCGTCGACACCCATCGTTACGCGAGACCAGGTACGGCATGCCAAGCCTGACCCCGATCTGTTTCTTGCCGCTGCGCAACGGCTCGGCGTTTCCATCCACAATTCCATCGTCGTCGGTGATAGCGTTTGGGATCTGCTGGCGGCGCGCCGAGCCCGTGCCTTGGGGGTGGGACTAGTGTCGGGAGGATATGGCCAGGATGAACTAGAAAAGGCGGGAGCTTATCGAACTTACGAGGATCCCCTCGATCTCATGAACCATCTGGATGAGGTGGGAGTCCGAATCCCCAAATCGGCCTGAAGCAGAAGCAGTGGAGGAGTTCTTGCGACCAGCAATTGCAGTTCGCCCGCTGGTCCCAAATTAGGGCAGCATTTGACGGCGCAGGCCTTCGTCGATAAGCGGCATCGCCCCGTGCTGAGAGGCTACCCACGCCGCCCAACGGTTCGCCACCACGCTGATTTTCTCGAGTCCCATGTTCAGGGTCCAGCAGCAGGCGACGGCAGCGGCGAAGGCGTCGCCCGCACCAACCGTGTCGACCACCCTGACCGGAAAGCCAGGATGTTCCACCGCCTGCCGCGGCGTGGCGAGCAGGCTTCCGCGCTGGCCTCGGGTGACACAGATGAGTTCGACGCCAAGATGGGCAGCCAAGCCCCGCACGTCCTGTGCTGAGGCACAGACCGGAAGCCCGGCCATGGTGCAGACCTTGGTTAGTTCTTCCTGGTTCAGCTTCACAATTCTGGCCCAACGGATCGAGTCGAGGACCATGCCCGAAGAGTAAAAAGGGGGCCGCAGGTTCGCATCGAAGATGCGCACACAGTCCGTACGAGTGGCTTCGAGAAACGCGGCAATGGTAATACGGGATTGCTCCGAGCGCTGGGCGAGGGTTCCGAAACACACCACGTCGGCCTGCCCCGCCAGCTCCCTCCAGTCCGCCGTTGATGCGAGTGCATCCCACGCCACTTTTTCCCCTATTTCGTATCGGGGGTGTCCGTCGGTAGAAATTCTGACCTTCGACGTTCCCGTCGGAAGAGTCGTATCCCTTTGGATGTAACCGGTTTCGATACCGCGGGCAGAGAGATCGCGTTCCAGTTCATCGCCGAGACGATCGGTTCCAATCCGGGTGGCGATGACAGCCCTTGCGCCGAGTAGTGACGAGATGTAAGCAAAGTTGAGGGGCGCACCGCCGAGCTGCTTTCCCGCGGGTAGCAAGTCCCAGAGGGCTTCGCCCAAACCAACAACCCTTTGGGACTGCGAAGGCAAGTGCGGCTCGAGATCTCCGTCACTGATCGTTTTATTCAGCTTCGACTCCACAGCACATCCGGCAACCAACCCACCAACCCCTCCCTTGGATTGGATGAGGGTTCTTTAGGGAGTTCTCCTAAGGCAGTTTGCGCGTCCGGCGGGATGAGTGCAACCGCTGGTGCGAATGCCGACCAACCCGAGATAGGGCGGGATGTCGGCGTCTGCTCTCAGCGGATAGTAAAATGGCGACAAGTTCTTGTTAGGGCACGACCGTGGATGCATTCGATCAATTCAAGCAACGCCAAAAAGAAGGTTGGGCTAAATTCGCGCCTTTGGAAGCAGTGACAACACCCCCGGCCGCACGCCTCGTGCACTTCGCTTCGGTGCAGTCCGGTCAGCGCCTGCTCGATGTTGGATGCGGCACCGGCGTCGTGGCCATCACGGCCGCGCGCCGGGGAGCACGCGTTAGCGCCATCGACCTCACTCCCCAATTGCTGGATCGGGCTCGTGAAAATGCCCGGACTGCTGGCGTCCAGGTAGACTGGCACGAAGGCGACGCGGAGCAGTTGCCCTTCCAAGATGGGGAATTTGATGTGGTCGTGAGCCAGTTTGCCCACATCTTCGCTCCCCGCCCCGACGTGGTCACGGCGGAAATGCTTCGCGTCCTCAAGACCGGCGGGACCATCGCTTTTTCCACCTGGCCGCCCGAAGAACTCACTGGAAGGACGATGGCGGTCGTCGGCCGCTACTCGCCCCCACCTCCTCCGGGGATTGTACCGCCTACGCTTTGGGGCACTCCCGACATCGTCCGTAAGCGGCTCGGATCAGCGGTGAGGGACATCACTTTCGACAACGAGAACATGCTGTCTCCGGCGCTCAGCCCGCAACATTTCCGCGCCAGCGTCGAGCGCGCTGCCGGACCGATCCTCCAACTGATTGAACGACTCAGTGCCACATGCCCGGACGCGCTGCAAGAATTTCGTCAGGAATTCGAT
>JASHSL010000588.1 GCA_030040855.1 Terriglobales bacterium | reverse complement strand
CTAGCTTAACGCGATCCGTGATCGGGGATCGACCTTCTCATCCCATCTCAAAAGAGCTTCGCAGTCAGCGTTGACCCACCAAGATCTTGGCTGGCTGTGAAGCTCTCCTCCTGAAGAAATTCCAACTGAAAGAGAATATAGCTTCTTACTGCCAGCCACGGTCGCGTGGCTCAGCCTATTGGCCGGTTATCTCCGCCATATCGCTCATTGATAACCGTCTTTCGGTTCTTGGATGCTGGGTTTGTTTTAATGCCAAATTCAGTAGTCGAACCGAACGAGCGCCGAAGCACCGTGTCATAAACGTGTCCCGGCGGTCGCCATCGAATGCGTCGAGGCCGCCATTCTCGCACCATTCCTCAAGCACCTCCGTGCGGGCATTGTTTTTTCGGCAAGTGGTTGACCTCATCTGATTTGAAACGAAATCTCGGCCTTAAGCCAGCTAATCGGCTGTCAGCCATTCAAGTTCTGCACCGCTAAACCAGGCCGCCAGGTGCAGAGGTGCAGATGCTGCTGTTACATCGCGAAAGAGGGATACCACCGAAATCATTTCGGCCCTGATGAAGGGCATGCCACCACGTCCCAAGGAAGCAATTATCGAAAACGCGAGTGCCCTTTCGCGAGTCTCCTAGGCCTGTGCTTGGCAGACGGTTTGGAGATGAAAATGTCAGCCGGGAGTTTGAACCGAGCACTCAATTTCCGCACCTGTTCCAAGGTGAGATTGCGCTGTCCTGTCATGAACATCGAAACCGCACTCTCCGAACCAAATTGAGGAATGAGGTCACGCTGTGTAAGATTCTGTTGGCCAATGATAAATCGCACGACCGAAACCGGATCACCCTTGGGGATGGAGTAATGCTCTTGCTCGTAACGTTCCACGAGCAAGGTTAGAAGTTCGATTGCTTCAACTTCCGAGTCAGAAGGACTCTCCAGCGCGGTGAGCCGGAAAAGAGCATCGGTATACATTTCAAGTTCTGCATCATTGTGTATGACGCGGGGAGCGCCACGCGCAATCATTTCTGCCGGATTCGCAAGAACTACGCTCATTGTTTTCCGTACCTCCTGTCCCAGTTGCTGCGATTATCGTATTCCTTGTGCGTCAAGAAGGATCGGATGTAGACATGCCCTTGTGTTTGCCTTTCATCCGTTGTCTTAGCATAGTGGATCACAGTTATAAGCCTGTACCGGTTGTGCCTAATGTTGAAGATCACGTAGCCATCAACAAAATCGGCATCCAGTGCCAGCCTGCGCGGCGATGTCATAGAGATGACAGATATTCGGATGATTCAGAGACGAGATGGCCCGAGCCTCGCGTTCCATGCGCTGCTTGAGTTCCGGCGAGGAAGAAAGAGGAGAAGCGAGAACTTTGATGGCAACAGTACGATCCAAGCGAGTGTCTAGGGCACGGTACACCTCTCCCATGCCACCCGCGCCCAGCGCTGACTGGATTTCATATGGACCGAGTTTGGTACCGGCGGTGAGTGCCATAGGCCGGCGCCATTATAGCCCGTATTCACGCTACAAACGGATGCAACGATTCTGGGCGGACGGGCGGCAATCCGGAAAGTGGAAAAAGCAACCCGTGAAACCACCATTGCGCATCAATACCGGCACCCGACGCGTCAAGTCGATTACCTCGTGTTGATCGTATCGGGTGCCGGGCGGTCGTCCTTAGCTAGTCGTCACGCCGTCGCTCCAATGTGGTAATCTCGGCCTGGATGCGGTACAGGAATTCTCAGCATTTACACTAGATTTCGATGATATGCACTTCTATGTGCATTGAGCTACTGCTGCTGGCGACCTATCAACAGGCGATCGGAAAGAACCACCCGCACGCCGGGCAGCCTTGCCGATACCACAGTCACAATCCATGCCTAGTGTTGGCCGAGTCTGGCCGTCCTGTTAAGGGCTGAGTAGCAGTGTTGTCACGAGGCGTCTCGCACCTCTGAACGCCTTTTCATCTCCGTTTTGCCGAGGGTTCATGCTGAGCGAGCAATATACTTGTTGTAGGAGAAAGAATGCGCATTCTGCTGGTGGAAGACGAAAGCAAGGTCTCCAGTTTTGTCGCGCGCGGATTGATGGCCGAACGCTTTGCTGTAGATGTCGCTGCGGACGGCCAATCCGGGCTCGAACTAGCCACCACCTATCACTACGACCTTGTGATTCTGGATCTCATGTTGCCCAAAGTGGACGGTACGCAGGTGCTTAAGCGCATTCGGAGTCACAACTCAAGTGTTCCGGTACTGATCCTGACAGCACGGGACGCAATTACGGACAAGGTGGGGAACTTCGAAGCCGGGGCGGATGACTATCTCACCAAGCCGTTCGCCTTCGCTGAACTGCTGGTTCGCGTGAAGGCATTGTTACGGCGCGGGCCGGTCAGTCGCCAAAGCGTAGTTCGGGTTGCCGACCTGGAACTCGACCGGTTTACGCAGCAGGTGAAGCGTGCAGGTAAGCGAATCGATCTCACTTCCAAGGAGTATTCCTTGCTCGAATACCTGATGGCGAACTGCGGGCGGGTTTTGTCACGCACCATGATCATTGAACACGTGTGGGACCAGAGTTTCGACGGCATCACCAACATTGTGGACGTCTACGTTCGACACTTACGAAGCAAGGTGGATGATCCCTATGAGCGCAAGCTGATCCAGACGGTGCGCGGCGTGGGATACACGATCATAGATGAGGCGGAAACGTGAATGTTCGATCCATCCGGTTTCGTATGACGGCCTGGTATGCGGGGCTGCTCGCCGGCGCGCTGCTGATCTTCGGGGCCTCGGTTTACCTTGGCCTTGAGCGCTATCTCTATTGGAACCTTGAGAGAGGGCTTAGCACCCAGTGCAGCACGATTGGAGCGGAACTCCTTCCCCAGATCTCTCATCAATCCCATGAATGGCTCGAGAGAGAGATCAACGAAACGTATGCCCCCGAGGTAAACAGCAATTTTGTCCGTGTTACCGGGAAAGAGGAAGGGATCGTGTATGTCTCAGGTGCACCAAAGGACGGTGCTTTTGACCCTTCCCGAGTCCCCTCCCCGGGCGACAAAGACATTGGACGATCGCGAAAAGTACAGCTCGGAAGAGAATACCAGTTACTGATAGAAACAAAACGGTTCACGATGCCCGGGGGAAGCCAGTTTCTGGTGGAAAGCGGTGCTCCTTCTGAGCAGATCAGGACTGTGCTCCATGGGTTGCTGCTGACATTCGCGATTTACGTGCCTTTCATCGTGTCGCTCGCGGTTACCGGCGGTTACTGGCTGATGAGGCGGTCTCTTCGGCCGGTGGATGAAATCACTAAACAGGCGGAGGGGATCACGTCCAGGAACCTGAGCGAACGCCTGCCCGAAATTCGAACCGGGGATGAGATCGAAAGGCTCTCGACCGCGTTGAATCGCATGATTGAGCGACTCGATCAAGCTTTCCAGCACGTCAATCGTTTCTCCGCAGATGCCTCGCACGAACTGCGAACACCACTGACCATTCTTCAATTGGAACTCGAAGGAATCGTGCAGAATCAGAGTCTGAGTCCCGGGTTGGCGGAACAGATGGGAAGTGTCCTCGAAGAAACCCAACGGATGTCTCGCATCGTGGAAAATCTGCTGACCGTTTCCCGACTGGATGCCGGGGAAGTGAGAATGGAAAAGAAGCGACTGGATCTTGGTCAGCTAGTTGCCTCAACTGCAGATCAGATGAAGTTGCTGGCGGAGGAGAAGAGTATTGCGCTGATCAGCGATCTGGCAAGCGATGTCTGGGTGGAAGGAGACCGCGCATACCTGCAGCAGGTCATCGTGAACCTGATGGATAACGCGATCAAGTACACGCACGAGGGAGGACAAGTCGGTGTATGTGTGCGCCGGAACGCCAGTACTGCAGTTTTGGAGGTTTCCGACAACGGCGTAGGAATACCGTCTGACGCCCTTCCGCATGTCTTCGAGCGCTTCTACCGGACAGACAAGGCCCGCTCGCGCGATTCCGGCGGAGCAGGTCTGGGTCTTGCGATCGTCAAAGCAATCTGCACGGCTCACGGCGCGAGAGTGAGTGTGTCGAGCAAGGAAGGCAACGGCAGTTGCTTCGCTATCGAAGTCCCCCTGCTCGACGTCCTTGACGCAAATCTTGCGAAGTCTACACTCCGGGCCCCTCGACTCTGAAAACAATTTCATTCTTCTTTCAGGGTGGCTTCATGTGCTTTGTCTATTTCTAGTTGTAGGGCCAGGCTATCGGATGACGAAGCGTCGAGAAGGACGAGCCTAAACTGACGGTGCATAGCGTTGAGCGATGTCTGGAATTCCAAATAGACAGGTGGTCCAAGGACGATGGTGGCAGCAGCCTATGAAGATGTCGTTTAGAAATTCGCTGTTTTGTCTCGTGTTGCTGGCCAACCTGGCTTTTGGCCAGAAGGCGACGAGGCTCACGCTACAGGACGCCTTGGGTTTGGCCGACAAGCAGAATCTGGATCTGGCGGCGGCGCGGGAGCGGCGGGCGTTTGCGGCGGCTGGCATTCAGATCGCTGGGCAGCGGCCCAATCCTATGCTCACCTTTTCCGGATCACGCGATGCGCCACACGAAGGGGCGCTGATCGATCAACCCATCGAGCTGGTGCCCAAGCGGGGCCGGCGGATCGAGGTGGCACGCGGGGAAGCGGTTCTGACCGACCTGGAGATCGCCGCTCTGGCGCGGCAAGTTCGGCACAGCGTGCGCGACGCCTATCATACGGCGCAGTATGCGAAGTCGGTGTCGGCGCAGAAGGAGTCCTTGCTCGCACTGGCGAAACGGTTGCAGGAAATCGCGCAGGCGCGGTTCAATGCTGGCGACGTGCCGCAGTTAGAGGTGATCCAGGCAGAAGTAGAAGTAGCCCGCGCGAATGCAGAAGAGCAATTAGCACAACAGGAAGAGGGCGTGGCGGTGAGCCGACTGAATGCGCTGCTGAATGAGCCGGTAGGAACACAATGGGAGTTCTTGAGCAAGCTGGAAACGCTGCCTGCGACGCCGGCGCGAAGCGAACTGAACGATAAGGCGATGCAGTCGAATCCTGATCTGCAACGAGCCAAACAGGAACAGGCGATTGAACAGGCCCGCGAGAATCTGCTGCGGGCGGAGCGGATTCCGGAGTTCAGCTTGGGGTTTGGCGGGGACTTTAACAATCGGAGTGCAGCCGACCCGAACGCAGCGGGCAGTTACAGCGCGGGACTCCGCGGACAGTTCACGCTGGGGCTGCCGCTGTTTTCGCGCTATCAAGGTGAGCTTGCTCAAAGTGCAGCCGCGCAGAAACAGCTGACGCGGGAAGTGGAAGCGACGCGGCGGACCATCGCATCACAAGTCGAATCGGCGGCGCTGGAGTTCGAGGCGCGAACGGCGCAGGTGGGGATCTTTCGGCAGACGGTCGTGCCGGCGGCCCAACGCCTGGCCAACATGGCAGAAGAGAGCTACAAGGCCGGCAAGGCAAATATTCTGACGGTGATCGATGCGCAGCGCAATGTCAGTCAAGTGCAGCAGGAGTATCTGGACAGCCTACTGGTTGCGCAGCAAGCCTTTGCCGAACTGGAGGAAATTGTAGGAGCATCGTTGGACTAAATGAGGACACGAGAACATGCGGGCTAGGCCCCTTATTCTGGCAGTTTGTGGTTCCTTTCTGACTCTGGCCACTGTCGGCTGTTCGCACAGTGCGGACAGCACAGAGACCGAGAAGGCCGGCGTCGCCAACGTCACGCTGACCAAAGTGGAGCGCGGCGACATCAGCGATGTCTTGACGCTTTCCGGAACGGTAAGCGCATCGCCCAACAACGACATTCGCGTCAGTTCGCTGGTGGCGGGGCGGATCGCCGACATGAAGGTGGCCGAGGGCGATCATGTCACGACCGGAGAGCTGCTGGCCCACATCGACGAGCGTCCTTATCAGGATCAGTTGACGCAGGCGGAGGCGGCCATTGCACAGGCGAAAGCGAACCTGGAAAACGCCACTGCCTCGCGCAACCGCAATGAAAACCTGTTCCAGCGGGGCATTGCCGCGCGAAAAGACCTGGAGGATGCGCGAACCCAGGAGAGCGTGGCGCAAGCCGCATTCAAGCAGGCAGAAGCGGTCGTCTCGCTGGCCAAGTTGCAGGTGGCCCGGACGGCAGTGAATTCGCCGCTGGATGGAATCGTGGTGAAACGCTTTGTGAGCGTGGGTGAGCAGGTGGATGGAACCGCCGGACAGCCGGTAGTCGAAGTCGCGAACTTGAACGAGGTCGAACTGGTGGTCAATGTCCCGGCGTCCTACCTCAGCAAGTTGCACCGAGATGAGTCTCTGTCGCTGGTGTCGGACGCCTTTCCGGACAAGAAGTTCGCCGGGCGGATCCTGGCCATTCCCGGCGCGGTCGATCCCGGCAGTAACGCCGGTGCGGTGCGTATCCGCATCGCGAATCCGCAGCGCCTTCTACGCCTCGGCATGTTTCTTAAAACGGAGCTGCCGGTTACGACTCATCACGATGCGCTGTTGATCCCTGTTCCGGCGCTCTATCACGACGAGGCGAATCATCCCATCGTCTATCTGGTGGCGGGCGACGATGCCACGGCTGCAGACGTGAAGACCGGAATCATCACGGCGGAAAAGGTCGAACTGCTGGACGGCATCAAGGAGGGAGACACGATTGTGCTGACCGGCGGTTACGGCTTGGGCGAGAAAGCCAAAATTAAGAGCGGGACGGGGAGATGAACGTCGTCCGCTTCTGCCGCCAGAACCGATACGCGGTCTATCTGCTCACGGCCTTCCTGATGGCGGGCGGACTGTACGCGGTGTTCACCCTGCCCAGCAACATCTATCCGGAACTGAATTTCCCGCGCATCGTGATTCTGGCACACTCCGGCGATTTGGCTCCGGACACGATGCTGCTGAACGTCACCCGACCACTGGAAGAAGCAGCCAGTACGGTACAAGGCGTCCGGAGAGTGCGCTCGCGGACGATCCGCGGAGCTTGCGAGATCTCGGTTCTATTCGCGCCGGACATGAACATGCAGTACGCGCTGCAGCTGGTCCAGTCGCACGTGAGCCAGGAGAGCAGTTCGCTTCCCCCCGATACGACGCTGGAAGTCGAGCGCGTAACCCCGGTGGTGTTTCCGGTGCTGAGTCTGATCTTGAATGGTCATGTGCCAGGACAGGACCTGCGCGATTACGCCTATTACGTGCTGCGTCCGATGTTCAGCCGCGTCGCGGGTGTTGGGCACGTAGAGGTGATGGCCACCGATACGCGCGAAGTGTCGGTGATTGTCGATCCGCAAAAGCTGCTGGCCCACCGGCTGTCGCTGGTGGATGTGGCCGACCGTCTCAAGGCCACCAACCAGGTTACTTCTGTGGGCCGGCTGCAGAAGGACTATCAGCAGTATCTGGTGCTTACCACGGGGCAATTCACGAAGCTGGAAGATGTCCGCAACAGCGTGATTGCCACCGAAGGGCAGACGCCGGTGCTGCTGCGGGAAGTGGCGGACGTAATCGATGGGGTGGAGGACCGCCACACCCTGGTGACGGGCAATGGCCAGCCCGCTGCGCTGATCAACATCTCCCGCCAGATCGGCGGCAACATCTTGCAGATTGCCGACGACATCAAGCAGCAGTCCTTTCATCTGGGCTCGGCGATTCCGGCGACGCTCAAGCTTTCGCTGGTCTATGATCTGGCGGAGTTTGTAGGTGAATCCATCGCCAACGTACGCGACGCGATTCTGATCGGAGCGCTTCTGGCAGTGGTGATCCTGTTCGGCTTCCTGCGCGAGGTGCGTACTACCATCATTGCCATGATCTCACTGCCGCTCTCGGTCATCGGCACGTTCTTCTTCGTCAAGTTATTCGGCGGAACGCTGAATCTGATGTCGCTGGGCGGATTGGCGGTCGCCATCGGCCTGATCATCGACGATGCCGTGGTGATTATCGAAAACATCTATCGTCATCTGGGCCGCGGCGACAGTCCCGATGCTGCCGCCGAAAGTGGAACCCGCGAACTGCTGGCCGCGGTGGTCGGCTCCACCGCAACCACGCTAGTCGTGTTTCTGCCGCTGGGCCTATTGAAAGGTGTGGTGGGCGACTTCTTCGGCGCCTTAAGCATGACTCTGGCCGTCTCCGTGTTGCTGTCGCTGGTCTTCTCGCTCACGGTGATTCCGCTGCTCTCGCAATCCTTGCTGGTGACGGCATCGTACCGGCCGTCGTCGCAGAAGTTTCTGGAGCCGGTCCTGCGGGTGTATGAGCGGTTGGTGCGCTGGGCATTGTCGCACAAAAAGACGGTTGGACTGGCGACCATCGCGGCCGTGGGCCTGGGTGTATTTCTGTATGGGCAGCTGGAAACCGGTTTCCTGCCGGAGATGGACGAGGGGGGCTTCGTAGTGGACTACTGGACGCCGTCCGGGACATCGCTGGACGAAACCGACCGCATTCTGCGCGACGTGGAACAGCGGATTCACAAACTCCCCGAGGTGGCCGCATTCTCGCGGCGGACCGGGGCCGAGATGGGCTTGTATGTCACGGAGCAGAACCGGGGCGACATTCTAGTGAAGCTCAAACCCCGCTCCCAGCGCAATCGCGGTGTGGAGGAAGTGATCGACGACTTGCGGGCTCAGCTGGAGCAGGCGCATCCCGGCACGCTGTTTGAATACGTACAGATTCTGCAGGACATGCTGGGCGATTTGCAGGGCTCGCCGGAACCGGTGGAAGTGAAGCTGTTCGGCAGCAGCATGGCGGACCTGGAGGAAGCGGCGTCAAAGATCGGGGAGAAGATCAAGAAGATCCCGGGCATAGTGGACTTCAAGGCCATTCTGCGCGGGAATCCTGAGATTGTGTTTCACGTGGATCCCGCGGCCGCTGGTCGTGTGGGTATGACGGTAGATCAGGTAACGCAGCAGGTCAGCGCCGGCCTGCTGGGACTGACCGAATCATCCTTGCGGCAATCGGACCGTACCATCGACATCCGGGTGCGCTTTGCGGATGCATTCCGCTTCAACTACGCGAATCTTCGCCAATATCCGATCATCACGCCAGAGCACAAGGTGGTGCCACTCAGTTCGGTTGCTGCGGTGGAAGAAGTGCAAGGGGTGAACGAACTGAACCGGGAGAACCTGCGGCTGATGGTGGCGCTTACGGCGCGTCTGGAGAACCGCGACCTGGGCAGCGCCATCCATGACGTGCAGGGGGTGATGAAATCGACGCCACTGCCGATTGGCTGCACCGACGAAATCGGCGGGCAGTATGAAAGCCAGCAGGCCTCGTTCCGCGACCTGGTATGGGTTTTGACACTGGCGCTGGGAGCGGTGCTGACGGTACTGGTCGTGCAGTTCCGGTCGTTGCGGCCGGCGCTGATCATTTTGTCGGCGGCGCCGCTGTCGCTGGTTGGCGTGTTTGCCATGCTGAAGGTGACCGCGACGCCGCTGAACGTGTCGTCGTTCATGGGCATCATTCTGATGGTCGGGCTAGTGGTCAAGAACGGCATCATCCTGTTTGAGTATGTGCAGAAGCTGCATCGCGAAGTGCATCTGCCGCTGGGCGAAGCGCTGGTGCAGGCCGGACGAATCCGTGTGCGGCCGATCCTGATGACCACCTTGGCCACGCTGTTCGGGCTGTTGCCGCTGGCGCTTGGTCTGGGCTCGGGCGCGGAGTTGCAGAAGCCGCTGGCCCTGGCCGTAATTGGCGGCCTCCTGCTTTCGACCTTCATCACGCTGCTGGTGATGCCGGTCATGTACTCGGTGGGAGTGAGTTTAGAGGGAAAATAAGATAGTACATCCCCATTCGCCAATTAGGTGCGGGCCGACAAATGAAAGACTTCATCTGCTACCGATGCGGTGGGTCCGACGGCTATCGATTTGGTGCAGAACCTATTTTGTAACAACAGGCAGGTCCAGGGCAAATTCTGGAAACAGCTGTGTGGCACAAGGTCTGGGAACTGCTGACAAA
Organism: Terriglobales bacterium; assembly: GCA_030040855.1. GTDB lineage: Bacteria > Acidobacteriota > Terriglobia > Terriglobales > Acidobacteriaceae > JAFAGX01. The sequence continues at coordinate 11,589 of JASHSL010000588.1, read as the reverse complement.
CCCTCAGAAACTGGAGGAAGACGATTCGGGCCAAAACAAGGCAGATGCATCCTTTGAAAACATGGAGACGTTCAAATCAGAACATGCCAAGCTGCAACACGCACTGGAGCGGTTGATCGACAGCTTCACGGAGGGATTGATTGAAAAAAGACCAGTTCGCCTCACGGATGGATCGAACCAAACAACGCATCGCAGATCGCGACGCGAAGATCAGAGAGAGCGCAGGCGATATCGATTGGGGGCGGGAAAATCTCCGGGTTACAATGAACCGTCTTCGTGAACTGGTGGTTGCTATTGCTCCAGAGTTGGCAAGTTGGCAAGTGCCACGTGGTATCGCGGACGGGAGATCATCCGGACACTTGTGCAGCGAATGGACTTAGACGCGGAGGTCATCACGAATCATTTTCCGCGTAATCCAGAACACCCGAGGGTCAGTTTCCGATTCAATTGCCGTCACATTGCCGCGTCCCTAAGCGATTCGGACACGGGAGCGATTTTTGTCTTTGCAAGACTTGCGGAGAAGAATCGTCGCTGTCCACTGACTTCGTTCCAGATACAGATGTTTGCTGTCCCCCGGAATACATCCGGCCACAGCCATCGGTCGACGGTCTTTTTGTGCGCCTGCAGCGGGTCTTTGCTCAAAGCGAAGCGAGCATGAAGGAAAGCTCGATTGTCCTCATCTGCAGCGTAGAGATCTGAAGCACGGCCAACAAGGCGGCACGATCAAAACTCACCAGGTTGCTCTTTACGTCTGCCCATGTCGGCTTTGTTTTCTCGGCAAGGGCTTGATGTCATATGATTTGCAACGAAATCTCGGCCTCAAACCCGGAAGTGCGGCAACTCGGTTCCGATCCGGGAACAACCGCGAATTCCGGCGTCGAAATCAGGTGCGGGCAGGAGATGAGGCGGGTTAGGGCATGATGGGCAGCACCAGATGCGACGGCAGATCTGGGGAGCAGTAGATTCGCTCGGTAGCGGCGACGAAATCGGAGGCTGCGGCTTGGTAGATGCTGGGCAGGAACTTCTGCGGGTTGCGGTCGATCAAGGGGAACCAGGTCGACTGAATCTGCACCATGATGCGATGTCCTTCGAGGAAGACGTGATCGCGGTCGCGCAGAGGGATGTTCCACTCGATGGGCTGATTGGGCGGGAGGGGATGGGGCGTCTCGTAACTCGCAAGATAGCGGCCGCGGCGCACTTCCATGGCGATCGGCAGTTCGTAGCCATTGAGCGATTGGGCGTATTGACCGGATTTCGGTCCGCTCTCGGAGTCCCATTCGTTTTTCTGCGCCTTCTGCGCATACACATCGATCAGCTTGACCACGAAATCGCTGTCGGTGCCGGAGGTCGAGGCGAAAAGATCAGCCGCGATCGGACCGGTGACGGTGAGTTCGTGCTCGAGCGGCTGGCTGACGAAAGAGAGCACGTCGGGGCGGTGATCAACGAAGCGCTGGTCGGCAACTTCCCACGTACGCCAGTCGCCTCCGGGATAGGTGGGAGAGATCGGTCGCTGGCGATACGGCACGGGATTGGCGGGGTCGGAAACGTACTCTCGATAGGAATTCTGGGTGGCAGGGGCGTAAGGCGCGGTGAAGGAAAGCGTGCCATCAGGCTGCAAGTAGAGGTTGGTGGGCTTGGCTTCCCGCGGAGGCCAGAGAGCGTAGTTACGCCAGGTATTCGATCCGCTTTGAAAGGTGCTCGCCTGCCACGCCGGCTTCTTGCCCTGATCGTGAAGGTAATAGCGGAAAAACGGTGCTTCGATGGTTTCGCGGAACTCGCGTGCGGTTTCGTGGCCGCCGAAGGGAAGAAGGCCGATGGCATCGCCCTTCGGACTTTGCCACTGGCCATGATACCAGGGACCAGCCACCATGAAATTGGTGTGATCCGGGTCGTTCTCTTCGGCGTGGCGAAAGATCTGCCAGGGCCCCCAGGGATCTTCCTGATCGGCAAAGCCGGCGACATTCAGATTGGGTACGGTCGAGGCGTGAAGTTGGTTCACCCACGCCTCTTTCTTCCAGAACTCGTCGTAGTCGGGATGGTCGACGGTCGAGTTCCAGTAGGGAATTAAGCCGTGCAGATATTTCGCGTTGATATTCGGGAGCGGACCGAGTTCGAGATACCACTCATAGGTGTCGTAGGTCTCGAAGGGAAAATGGGTGTTCTTGTCTTTGTCGGCCTGCTCCATCACGGCGTATTCGAAGTCATAACTCTCGCGCAAGGCTCCGTAGCGGTGCATGTCGTCATTCATCCACTGATCAACCGGCGCGGCCTGCTCGCTGATGGCTTTGAGCGCGGGGTGGGGATGAAGAAGCGTCATGGCGGTGGTCAGGCCCTCATAGGAAACGCCGTACATGCCGACTTTTCCGTTGTTGTTCGGGACGTTCTTCACCAGCCACTCGATCGAGTCGTAGGCATCGGTAGTCTCATTGGTGGCCTTGGGGTCGCTTAAGTCGACCCAGGAGGAGAGATGAAAAACGCCCTCCGACTTGAAACGTCCGCGTAGGTTTTGCAGGACGAAAATATAGCCGTCTTGCGCAAGTTCCTTCAGGGGTGGGGGTAGCGGTACAGGCGGTTGGCTGGGAACGCCATAGGGCGTGCGCCGAAACAGAATGGGAAGCGGCTCCTGTCGATCCACGGGAGTGAGAATGACCGTTTGCAGACGAACTCCGTCGCGCATCGGAACCATGACTTCCCGCAGATGAAAGAGCGCCTTCTGAGATCCGGGGGGTGAGGGAGGCTCCTGCGCCCCAGGTGGAACGGCGGCAGAGGTCACAAGCAGCAAGGGCAAGATAAAACGCAGGTTCGATCGACGCACGCGCCTTCCTCGATAGAGCTTTTCAGTGCGATGAACCAAAGCGCGAAGTATATCAACCGGACGTAGGCGAAGGGAACTGCCTGGTCCCGCTCTCGCCTAAGGGAAGGGGCGATTGAGATTTGCGCGAAGCGGCGTCCTGAGAGTCCTGCCACGGGATCGATCGTGAACCGGGTAAGGCAAGAGCCCGGCGGAGCCTCTGTTCCGGACTTTCTTTCCGAGAGCGTGATGGCTAGAGAAGGGAGGCGAACAGAGCCCAGGTTCCGTCGATTGGCGGGAAAGTGGTACCATCGCTCGGACATGAAGACCGCGCTCTATCCTTTTCTGGTAGCCGTCACCTGCTTTGCTGTGGCCGCTTCGATGGGTGCGGCGCCAGCTCCGGAGCGTGCTACAACCTCCGTCGTGCTGCACGCTGCGCGCTTGCTGGACATTGAGCAGGGGAAAATGATGGCGCCGGGCGAGGTGCTGGTCGACGGCGATCGCATCCGGGAAGTTGGATCCTCCGTAACCCATCCTCCCGGCGCACAGGTGATGGACCTCGGGGACGCTACGCTGATGCCGGGTCTCATTGACGCACACGTTCACCTGTTTTTGCACCCCGGCGCGGAAGACCTGCAAACCGTAGAAGAATCCGTCCCCACACGTACGATCACCGCGGTTCTTCAAGCCCGCGACGACTTGATGGCGGGCTTTACGGCCGAGCGCGACATGGGAACGGAAGGCGCCGGATCCGCCGATACTGCGGTTCGCAACGCCATCGATCAGGGAGCCATTCCCGGGCCGCGGATTCGCATTAGCGGGAACGCCGTGGACATTCTCGGCGGTCACGAGGATGCGATTCACTACAATCCTGCCCAGCATGTGCTTTCAAACGCCACCTATGCCAACAGCATTCCCGAACTGATCGAAGTCATCCGCCAGCAACTGAAAGAAGGCGCGGACTTCATCAAGATGTATGAAACCGGGCCCGATTCGCTTCGTGGCGACCGCCTCTTCACCCCGTACCAATACAGCGAAGCCGAACTCGCTGCCGCCGTCGGGGAGACGGCGCGCGTGGGCAAGAGAGTGGCGGTGCATGCCACGGGCGAGCCGGGAGCTTTGTACGCCGCGCAAGCCGGGGTGGCCTCGATCGATCATGCGGTACAGCTGAGCGAAGAGACCATGGCACTGATGCGCGCGAAGCAGATCTTTGCGGTTCCTACGCTCACAATTTTCGAGTATTTTGCCAACCATGCGGCTACGCCGGCAGCCGCCGGGCGCGAGCGTGACCTGCTGAATCTGCATATGCGGGAGTTGCACAAGCAAGTGGCGGCAGGAGTTCCCATGGCCCTGGGATCCGATGTCGGGCCGTTTCCGCACGGAACCCAGGCCCGCGAATTCGTCCTGATGGTGGAAGCCGGCATGACCCCGCTCGCCGCCTTGCAAGCCGATCTGCTCAATGGCGCTAAATTACTCGGATGGCAGGAGCAAATCGGCGCCTTGAAGCCCGGCTACTTCGCCGACGTAATCGCGGTTCCCGGCGATCCCCTGCAAGATATCAGCGTGCTTGAGAATGTGAAGTTTGTGATGAAGAACGGGGTCATCTATCGCAAATAGATTGCGCCGCCACAGCGACTCTCGGCCGGCAAGCACCGCTCCAACAAGAAATGCACGCGCCTTCGTCCCCTCGCTGCTCCTCTGTACTCCGTGGAAGCGCCACGGAGGCAGAAGCTCAGAGAGAGCAAGGAGCGAGGGTGGTGGTTGATATCCGGACTCTAGGAGGTTGGTTTTGAATTCCACACGTTCTCTCCTGGCCTCTTTCCTCGTGTTGAGCACGCTTTCCTTTACCTTTGCGCAGTCGGTGGAAACCGCGGAGCCTCTGCCTCTCTCCGGCTACACCAGGCAATCTTCGGCCGTCGAGCTCTCCTGGGAGAAAAAGTTTCAGGACGGCATCGTGGCCGACAATCTGCGGCTCAGCATGCAGCGGCTGAGCGCCCGCCCGCATCATGTCGGCTCTCCCTACGATGAGGAAAATGCCAATTGGATCCTCGCCCAGTTCCAACAGTGGGGATTCGACGCCCGCCTCGAGACCTTCCAAGTGCTCTTTCCCACTCCCAAGGAACGCGTCGTCGAGCTGCTCGAACCCACCAAGTTCCGCGCCAAATTGCAGGAACCTCCGGTGCCCGTCGATCCGACCTCCAGTCAGACTGCCGAGCAGTTGCCGACCTATAACGCTTACTCGATTGACGGTGATGTAACCGCACCGCTGATTTATGTGAACTACGGCAATCGCGAAGACTACGAGCAACTAGACCGCCTGGGCATTTCCGTCCAGGGCGCCATCGTAATTGCGCGCTACGGCGAAGGTTGGCGAGGGATCAAGCCGAAGGTGGCGGGCGAGCATGGAGCCATCGGATGCATCATTTATTCTGACCCCAAAGACGACGGCTATGTCCAGGGTGATGAGTATCCCAAGGGTGGTTGGCGGCCTCGCGAGGGCGCACAACGCGGCAGCGTCATGGACACGGATTATCCCGGGGACCCGCTCACTCCCGGGGTGGGCGCCACCGCCGAGGCCAAGCGGCTCGCGATCAAAGACGCCAAGACCATCACCAAGATTCCCGTGCTTCCCCTCTCCTGGGGAGACGCGCTGCCCTTGCTGTCTGCCTTGCAGGGGCCGGTGGCTCCGGAGTCCTGGCGGGGAGGATTGTCGATCACCTACCATGTCGGCCCCGGCCCGGCCAAAGTGCACTTAAAGGTGAGTTCGAACTGGGACCTGAAGCCGGTGCGGGATGTCATTGCCGTGCTGCCTGGTTCCGAGATGCCGGAGCAGTGGGTGATTCGCGGCAATCACTACGACGCGTGGGTGAACGGCGCCGACGATCCCATTTCCGGTATGGTCACCGTTCTTGAAGAAGCTCGCATGCTCGGTGAACTGCACAAGCAGGGGTGGAATCCGAAGCGCACCATCGTCTATTGCGCCTGGGATGGGGAGGAGCCCGGACTGCTTGGGTCGACCGAGTGGGTGGAAACGCACGGCGCCGAACTCGAAAAACGCGCCGTTGCCTATATCAACTCGGATAGCAACGGGCGCGGCTATTTCGGCGCCGGTGGCACCCACGATCTCGAACACTTCATCAACGATATTGCGCGACAAATTCAGGATCCGGAGAAGCACATCTCCGTCCAGCAGCGGGCCCGCCTCCGGCGAATCGAGCGAGCCGCCAATGCGGAGGAGCGGCGTGAAATCCGCAAGAACCGGGACATCAGGATCGGTGCCCTGGGCGACGGCTCCGACTACACCGCCTTCATGGATCACGCGGGAATTTCCTCGCTCAACCTCGGTTACGGAGGGGAGAACGACGCCGATGCGTATCACTCGATCTACGATGATTTCTATTGGTACACGCACTTCGTCGACACCGATTTTTCCTACGGGCGAGCGCTGGCGCAAACCGGGGGAACGGCGATCATGCGCCTGGCTGATGCCGAGGTGATTCCCTTCGAGTACAAAGCAGAGGCGGAGGCGATTGGGAAGTACGTACAAGAATTGGAGAGCCTGCTCAAAGACAAGCAAGACGAGATCACGGAGCGCAATTTGGAACTCGAAGAGGGGGTGTTCACGGCGACTGCGGATCCGCGCAAGACCTATGTTCCTCCGCCCGCCGAGCCGGTTCCGCCCTTTATCAACTTTGCCCCCCTGAAGAATGGTGTCGAGGCGCTCAAACGGAGCGCGGAACGCTATCAGGCGGCATTCGCAAAATGGCAAACCCAGGGAACCGAATTGCCACCCCAGGCCGCGGCGGCCTTGAACACCGACCTGCTCGAGATTCAGCGGACGTTTCTGAGCGAACGGGGATTGCCCCAGCGCCCGTGGTTCAAGCATCAGGTCTATGCTCCCGGGGCCTACACCGGCTACGGCGCCAAGCCCATTGCCGCGGTGCGCGAATTCATGGATCAGGGAAAATGGGAGGAAGCCGGAGCCCAGGTTCCCACCGTGGGTGAGGTACTCGAAAACGTAGCCACGGCCATCGCCAGAGCCGCCGACGATCTGGAGAAGGCAATTCCGAGACATTAACCGCGAAGGCATGGGCGGAGCTTGGCCAGGCGGGGCAAGGAGGCTGTCGGGTCGCGTGCTGACCCAAGTTCACTCTTCGTCCCCTAGGTCGGCTTCCGGGGATGAATGGGACTCCGGGCGGATCTCGGGCAGACCGGCTCCGCGCAGCTCGTGGTTCAATTTGGGAAGCTCGCTCGTCTTGAGTTCATTCCACTGCTTCATCACCGTGGCCGTATCCTGTTCCGCCGTCTTCGCGGCTTCCGCCTGCGCCAGCGTGGGAGTCGCATCCGCCATTCCCACCGCGCCGTAGAGCGTGCTGACCGCTGCATTCACCCGGTTGAGGGCCGGGGGCGACGCGGCCGCGGGTGTCGGCTCACCCTCGATCAGCGCTTGCAGCTTCTTGCGAAATGCCTCGATCGAGTCTGCCGTCGTCCTGGTTGCCCTTCCCGACAGCGGTTTGAGCTGGTCTTCGATCGAATGCGCCTCGATCACCGCTTTCGAACTGCTCGTCAGCAGTGAAGCCAGCCGCATCTCCAGGTCAAACATCTGCCGGATTCCCTGCGGCGGCGTTTTCACTCGCGGATCCATCTTGACCACGAGTGGAGCGGTATAAGCATGTCCATTCACCGTCAGTCGCACGGAATAGTCGCCCGGCAATGCGGCTGGGCCCAGGGGGAGTCGCGGTGTCCTCCGCGGCACGGCTGAGATCGGATACTCGTGATGGGTGGAGATCGGCGGCGGGTAGTGGAGATCCCATACCCAGCGATGCGCCCCCGCGGCGGTTGAAAGCGTGCTCGGCATTTGGATCCAGTACAGGGGCACCAATTGCTTCTCGAGTTCCGCCTGCGTCTCCGCCGGCTGGTCCGCACTCGAATAGCTGCGCACCAGCTTGCCCTCGGAATCGAGAATTTCGATCGTGACCGGATGAGAAGCCGGCTGCGAAAGAAAGTAATCGATCACCGCCCCGTCCGGAGGGTTCTCCGCCATGGGTTCATCCGGCGGAACCGGGGTGTCAGGATTCGTGCTGCGCCGGACGCGGTAGGCAACGCCGGGCTTAAAGAGCGTGGCCTCCGCGTTTGCGGTGGTCGCCGTGATCTGTCGCAGGGGAGTGATATCGTCGAGAATCCAGAACGAGCGCCCGTGGGTGGCGAGGATCAGGTCATCCTCTTGAATCCACAAATCGCGCATCGAAGTGTGCGGTAGATCCAGCTGCAGACCCTGCCAATGATCGCCGTCGTCAAACGACACCCACACGGCATTCTCGGTTCCGGTAAACAGCAACCCTTGGCGGACCGGATCTTCGCGAACCGTGTCGGCCGGACCTTCGCCAAGGCCATGAACGATCAGTTGCCAGCTCTTGCCTCCGTCGTGCGTGCGATAAATATAAGGGTGAAGGTCATCGATGCGGAACCGACTCACCGAAGCATAGGCTGTCTGATCATCGAAATGCGAGGCTTCGATCTGGGTTACTTTGCTCCAGGGAGTCAATTCCGGAGGGGTGATGTTGGTCCAATTCTGCCCGCCGTCCCGAGTAATCCAAATCAAGCCGTCGTCGGTTCCCACCCAAAGCGTGTTCAGGTTCTCGAAGGATGGCGCAAGCGAATAAATCACCCCGCGCTGCTTGGCCGCGTCCGGATTCTTCGCGAGAAGGGAAGTAACACTCGGGGGAGCTCCCGCATCCGGCCGCGTGAGGTCCGGGCTGATCGCCTGCCATGAATTTCCCCCGTCGGTGGTTTTGAAAAGCACGTTGGCAGCGTAGTAGAGGATATGGGGATCGATCGGGGAGAAGCGGACCGGCTCGGTGCGGTCCACGCGGTACGTGCCACTGCGGACGGGAATCGGAGTAACGTTTTGAATCTGACCCGTCGACCAGTGAAACTTCGAGACCTCGCTCCTGCCGGCGCCGTAGATCAGATCAGGATCGAGCGGATCCGGAGCCGCGTAACCGTACTCGATTACCCCCACCGGGCGCCAGTCCCGATTGGTGATGGCACCGTCATCGCCGCGGCTCGCAATACAGACCGAACCGCTCTCCTGCTGTCCGCTGCACACCTTGTAGGGAAAGGTCGGAGTTACCGCGACGTGATAAAGTTGCGCCGTGGGCTGGTTGTACCAAGAGCTCCAGGTCGCACCCCCGTTGACGGTCACAACCCCGCCTTGGTCGCTGACGAGAAGGATGATGTTCGGGTCGTTCGGATTGATCCAAAGGTTTTGATAATCATCTCCGCCCGGTGCGCCGCGAATGCCGGTCCAGCTCTTGCCCCCATCACGCGAACGAAAGGTGACGATGCTGGCACTGTAAACCACGTCGGGGTTCTTGGGATCGACCCTCAGCACGGCTAGATCGCCGCCACCAATCCGCATCGCGGGCCGCGGGTCCTCGGTGGCTCGGTACCAACTCTCACCGGCATCGTCCGACCGGTAGACGCCGAGTCCGGCACCGGACTCATAATCCCCCCTCTCGGTGGTTCCGACGCTGGCGTAAATTCGGCTCGGCTGGCCGGGTGCGATGGCAACATTGATCTGCACCAGATTGTTGGGCAACCCCTTACTCAGCTGCTTCCAGGTGTCTCCGCCATCGGTCGATTTGAACAGGCCTCCTCCGGTTCCGGCCAAAGAGTTATTGTCCTCCCAGGGGCCTTCCCGTACTTCCCAGAGCGCGGCATACACCACCTCGGGATGGGAAGGATCCATGGCTACGTCGGATCCTCCGGTGTTCTCGTCCTTGGAGAGGACCTTCTGCCAGCTTGCTCCTCCGTCGAGGGAACGAAAAATACCCCGATCCTTACTCGGACCATAGGGGTGGCCGAGCACGGCGGCAAACAGCCGGTTGGGATCTCGGGGGTCGACCACCAGGGCAGGAATTTGTTGCCCGTCGGCCAGACCGAGATGCTTCCAAGTCTTGCCCCCATCCGTCGACTTGTAGATCCCGTTCCCCACCGACAGATCGGGACGATGAAGGCCTTCGCCGCTGGCCACATAAATGATGTCGGGATCCGAGGGAGCTACGGCGATCGCCCCGATCGATTGTGTCGGTTGGGAGTCGGAGATCGCATTCCAGGTGCGCCCATAGTCATCGCTTTTCCACACCCCTCCGTTGACCGCGCCGATGTAGAAGACGTTGGGCTGGCTGGGCACGCCAGCTGCGGCCCGGGTTCGACCGCCGCGAAAGGGTCCGATCATCCGCCAATGCAGCTGTTGGTAGGTGCTCTCCGGATATGGCTGGGCGGAACTGAAATCGGCCTCGGAGACCACGAGCCCCAAGCAGGCTACCAGCACACCAAGACGATAAGTGCGCTTCAAGGGGAAAGTCCTCCGGGTGCAAAGAATAAATCAAATGCGCGCAAAAAACGAATCTGGGCGATAGCCAAAGCAAGCCAGAACCTGATCGGCGGCAGCGCCTTCGACGGGGCGCGGTTGGCACTGTTCGGCTAAGGGATGGCACACTCGTGCCCTTTACGTTCTCCGCCGCTCAGTTTAGTTTCGTGGTTGAGCAGTTCTGGGGGAGGGCTGTTCAGGCGCCTGGTGACTTAAGCGAGTCCTGGGCGCCTTTTATTTTTCCCTGGGCGCAGCCATCGAAACCATGGCTGCGAGCAGGGCGGGAGTTCAGGGAACAATCACCGCCGCACCATCGATGGCGTCGTGCTTCAAGGCCGCGAGCGCCTCGTTCGCCTGAGCGAGCGGGAACGCCGTAATTTTCGGTTTCAACCCGATTTTCGCGGCAATCTCCAGGAAATCCCGGGCATCGGCCCGGGTCATGTTGGCCACACTGCGAAGCTGACGTTCGCCCCACAGCAGGCGGTCATAATCGAACTGCGGGATGCGGTCAAGGTGGATGGCGTTAATGGCAACCACGCCGCCTTTGCGCAGGCTGGCGAGCGCCTCGACCACCACGTCTCCGCTGGGCGCAAAGGTGATGGCGCGATCCAGTTCGACGGGTGGCCGCTCCTGTTCGTTGCCCACCCAGTCGGCTCCCAGGGAGGAAGCCAGCCGGCGATGGGACTCTCCCCGGGTGGAAACGTAGACTTCGCAGTTCCAGGATTTCAAAACTTCAATGACCAAGTGCGCCGATGCCCCGAAACCAAACAATCCCACTCGCTCACCCCGGGCCACCTCGGCGACTCGCAGGCTGCGGAATCCGATGATGCCGGCGCAGAGCAGGGGAGCGGCATGGAGATCGTCGAGAGACTCGGGTAAAGGGAAGATAAAATCGGCGCGCACCAAGGCGCGCTCCGCGTATCCCCCCGGGACGGAGTATCCGGTGAAGGTGGGAGCGTCGCATAAATTCTCGAAACCCTGTCGGCAGTACCAGCAGGTTCCGTCGACGCCACCCATCCAGGACACGCCCACGCGCATGCCGTGCGGCAGGTCCGGCCGTCCGCCCTCGATGATTTCCCCCACGATCTGATGGCCGGGAATGAGGCTTTCTCGCCGTGGCGGCAACTCCCCTTCGACGATGTGCAAGTCGGTTCGGCAGACTCCGCAGGCGCGAACCCGCAGCACGACGTGTCCCGGGCTTAAGTCTGGAGGCCGGACTTCCTCGATGCGCAGCGGATGCGTGGAGAGTTCGCCGGGTGAGCTAAGAATGGCTGCTTTCATAGTTTCCATCCGAGAAATCGAGCGCTCGTATTCTAGCAATCGCGTCGTTCTGGTACTGCCGTTTGGGAGCCGAGCCGGGGCCGCGGCCGGTGCCGCCAGCCACCGTCCAAGCAGAATTCGCTGCGCAGCGATCGATCCCTGA
>JASHSL010000587.1 GCA_030040855.1 Terriglobales bacterium | reverse complement strand
ACGAAAAGGCAGATGGCCTCCGAGGCTCCGAAAGGAGGCGCATTCGATACAGTCGTTTGCAGGAAGCCGCTAGGGTTCGCGGCGGATGCGGGATTCCCTATGGAATTTCAATCGATTTTCGCTTGGAAAGCCTTGCCAGAAGCGGGTTTTGCCAAAAAGGCGGTTATTGATGCTTATCGATCTACAGATGAATCCGTCGCCTCGGGATGGCTTCATCGTAGCGCAAGATCGATCCTTCCTCAATTCCCTCGCGAGTCTAGAAAGTCTAGAACCTCCCAGGTCGCCTCCTTCGAGCACGCGAAAGCGTCCGCCGCGCTAGCGGCTTCGTGCAAACGGGCTTCTGGGAAATAGCTTCTCCCTCTCGCCAAGTATTCATGGACCGCGTGGCTCTACGCTGGCTCAACTTCCGAGTCACCGTTATCCGGAAGCGGCTGTGATCGACGCTCACAAGCCGACTTTCCGGTACAAATGCTGCTGGGCTGAAGATCGGATCACCGCCGAATGGTCAACAATATGCTGACTGGAGCAGTGTCATGGGAGGGATCTATCCATCAGGATCGCCTTCTCGTGCTCCTTGATCGACCCGAACACCGCTTTGTTTTCGTAAAGGAAGTCACGGTAAAAAACGCTAAACCGATCTGCAAAGCCGGTCTTTCGAAATACGTGCTGGGAGATTTTCCCTGTGGCCTCGGTAAGAGCTGTTCGATAACCTTTTCGAGACCCGTTGTCGATACAGGTTTTGACGAGTTCTTGCGCAATCCCCTGTCCTGCAAACTGCGCGTTAACCGCCAACATGAACAGGTGAAGATAGTTGCCCGCTGAAACGGTCTTCCCTTTGCGGAATTGCTCATCAAGTCTCTCCAGCATCGAGAGGATTGGCGAGAACCTGTGGCTGATTCGGCTCATGTCCAAATCCAGAGGCGAAGCGAAGTCATCGGTGAGAAGGGCGCCGGCCAGCTCCCCGCGGGACGTGCTCCTTGAAATGATGGTGACTCCATCCGGAATAACACTAGGTACAACCAGCTGGAGAAACTGCTTCATGTCGGCGAAAGAAAGGCCCATCGCCACCGCGGGCGGCTCAGACTGACTGAACACCGAGGCGAGCAGGTTGATTATCTCGTCCGCGTCTGACGCATTCGCTACGTCGTATTTCACGAGTTGTATTTGTTGCCTCCGAATTGTAGGGCGATCCAGTGCCCTAGTGTTGCCCATGGCTGGCCGTTGTGCCGCTGAGTACTGCGGATTTTGCCGGTTCGGCATCTAGCACTTCATACATGGTCTGCATGCCGCCCTTCATGTGGTCGTCGACGTGACAATGAAACATCCACGTCCCAGCCATATCTGGAACCATGTCGGCGGTGACGAACTGTGCCGGCCCGATCGTCGGCAGCACATCCATGTATTGTCCACGCACGCTCACCAGATTTCCGTGCCAGTGCGGAGTATGAAAATTAAAACCATTGCCCATCGTCATCACATACCAGCGGACATGCTCGCCTTTGCGCATCGTCATCCTTGGACCGTTGCTATACATGTATCCATTGATCGTGGCTTTCGAGTTGCTGATGGCGAAACCGTGGCCCAGCGGAAGATCTGCATTGCCATCGGGGTCACCGGGGACCGCCTCGAGCCGATTGAGTTTGGCTGGATCGGCAACATGCGTGCGCACATTCTGATCCAGGTATTGGCTCTGGTTCTCGTCGACGATCATCATCAACACGAAGAACTCGTGGTCTATGTCCTTGGGCGAGCCATTGGGCCGCGCCATACCGCGTCGCGTGATTACGATGGGACCGATCAGGCCGGCATTTACGTCCTTGGGTTCGTAATTATGTGAGTGGTAAATCCACACCACCGAGCTACCATCCTGCGGACCAGGACCGGCCTGCTCACGTGCAATCCAGGTATACACGTGAGTATTGCCGGGCGGAACGAGGCCATTGGCTTCGGGGTGGTCAACGCCATCAGAGTACATTGCACCTTCCGAATCACGCGAATACGCCACGCCATGTGGATGCAAGCTGAATGGAAAACTGGCGTTGTTGCGAAACACGACCTTGATCGTGTCCCCTACCTCTGCGCGAATCACCGGACCAAGCAGTCCCATATGGGCCAGTTCCGGTGGCCGCGGCTTGAGCGTGCGAAAAGAGTCGTCGGTGTATTCGTGGAAGACCGCTTTACGATAGGTACAGCCGATGCGATCGGCGGCAGGCGCCGCAAAGACCCTCTGGTAGGGATCAAAGGACCGGGCCATCATCATGTCCTTGCCCTCCGGTGTGTAGTTCCATTCGATCTCTTCGGCAGCAATGTAATAGGTGCGCGTCTTGCCGGGCGGTGTTTTGACCCCCGTCTCGGCCTGTGTGCCGTGCAGGGAAAATATCCCGACGGCGAGAGCGAAAATCCGCACGAACCCCCAACAGCGAAAACGTCCCCACATGACGTCCTCCTAAGCAGCTTGGGCACGGCGTGAGAAATTGTGCGCCAAGGATCATCGGAGCGCAAGAGACTATATGGGGCCGTCGAGTACTAGCTAGAACTCGATGAGAGCCTGTTCTGCATCCCCCAAACATCACAGCGACCTGCGCTCGAGCTAGGCCGCCAGAGCGGCGCCTGCAAAAGAGGAAATTTGGGTGGAACGTACACCGTTGTATCGAGCTGGGGTTGGGTCTGCCGGGGGGCGAGAGTACCAAAATCATGGGGCTAGCGAGTCCAGCGCCGGCCGATGATGCTTGCCAGTTCCCAACCCGCGAGCAGGAAGCAGCGCAAGTCCCTCGTGTAGGAAACATACGGAGGCTCACTTGCAGCTAGAGTTGCTCAGGATATCCAGGTCGGAGTTCGTCGTATCGACCGCCCTAGTGGTGCCCGCCCGAAGAGGCGTGTCCGGCGCTTGAGTGGGAAGAGGACGTGGAACCGCCATTCCCTCCCCCGGCTGAGGAACGGACGCTCGAGCCCCCGTGCCACCAACCGGAGCCTGCCACGGAGTTCGCATGCAGCTTGGTCGTGACAAATCCCTTTTGTTCAACCGACTGGGCAAGCCGGTCCAAACTTCGAACCCTACCACGAGGAATCCCCAGGCCGGCAGAATTGCTGACGATTTCGATCTTATTCCCTAACTGGGTCGGCCGCGGACCACGACTTACCAGAATGACTCTACGGCCCGGGATCGACGGAAGGCGCGGGGGCGCGAAGCCCGTCGGAGCATCCAGGAACGTGGGGAGGGCATAGTCTCCCATCCACGCACCACCCGGTTGCCAGACCCATCCATAAAGCGGCAGGAAAGTCCATGTGCCGTAATGGTAAGGCGTCCAACCCCACGGATAACTGGAAACCCAACCATAGCCGGAGCCCGGGAACAAGGTCCAAGCCCCGTTCATCCACGGGTCCCAACCCGCTCCCACGAAGTAGGGCTGCCAGAGCATTCCGTAGCCTGGCAGGGCAAAGAAGCTGCCGTAATAGTTGAGATCGCTCGTACCGTACGCATACGGGGAGTAATTCGAGTAGGAATTGTCGCTATATTGCTGCTGATATTGGCTCTGCTGCTTATCCCAGGAATCATTCGCATCAGCATCTACGTTGTTGGCCAAGCTGTGCTGATCGCTCGCCAGATCAAACCGCGCCGCATGGCCCTTGGCGATCTCAACCGGGCCGGTTGGCGTCACGACTTCCGCCTCGCCCTTGAAGACGGCGACCACCGCGTCCGCGTCCCCAAGTGCGATGCGCACGTGGGTGGCGCGCTTCAAAGCCAGCTTTTCCCGTGCAAATGTCAGATCGAACTCGTCGTCCGTGCCGCCGAAGAAATTGACGTAGATCGTCCCTTCCTCGACTTGAACCTCCGACAACTTCCCACCGGAGCCGAGAAGGGAAAGCCGGGATACGGCAGTCGCCGTCCGCGGCGTCAAGCGCAGCGTGCTTCCGTCCTCAAACTCTAATTCGGCCCGTCCGTTTTCCAAGGTACGAATCTTTTCCCCTTGGGTGATGGGAAAATTTAGCAGTGCCCTTTCGTATCCCTGACCATTGTTTCGATCGATTTGAACGTCCCCTTGGACCTCACTGAGGCGAACGATGCGAGCCTGGGAATCGGCGAGGCACGGAATCGCGGTCAGCGAGCCGCCGAGGATGACTGTCAGGAGGAGTTGCTGAGGAAAGCGAGAATGAGACATGAAACACCCCCTGAAAACCCGCTCCATTCCTATTAGAACACGGTTTCAGCCCTTTCGCTTGCCAAAATTTGCTCCCCGCCAAGAGTGCCTGCTCGAGCGCTGCTTTCGGGCGCAAGCGTTCGCGCCTTCGGAGCTCTGACCGCGGGTTCGATTCCTATTTGCCCAATCCGGCGCTTTGGAGCAGGCGCTGCGCCCGGGCCCGCGCCCCATTCAGCACCGAGGAATCATTCACGATCTTTTCCAGGACGGGCGCGACCACCGCAATGTCGCTCGGCGAGGACTGAGTGGAAATCTCTTGCAAGCGCTGCAGCTCCTCATCGAGCGCAAGTTTCTGATAACGCAGATCGTATGCCAGCCGTCGACCAGATTCGAGCATGGTCGATAAGTTCTGGAATATGGTTGTGAGTTCCTGCACGGCCGGAACTGTCGAATAATTGTAGGTCGCCGTGGTGCTCTTCCTGGCGTCGACGTAGGTCAGAGTCTTTTCGCCCGTCGAGGCTATGTTCTTCTTCTTGGTGTCGATGTTGCCCTCAAAATAATTGGCCTTTTGCGCTAAAGCAAAGATGTGTCCAGCGCTGGACTGGGGCAGGTTGAACTCCAGGCTAAACGTCGCGTCCGCGTCCGAGTCGCTGCTGAGCTTACCATTCGAGGAATAGTTCCCATGCCCATCAGAAGAAACCTTGATGGCATAATGCGCAGGGTCGGAGCCGGGAAAATCACAACTAAAGCCCACGGACGGGAGGTCGGTTGGCGGAGCCGCCAGCGCCGTCAGGTTCACCAAGGGTATAAGAAGGGCGATACAACGACGACCAAGCGGTAGCAATTGTCGCCTTATCTTCTCGCGCATGCAGAGAACAATTATGCCAAAAAACCTGGAGCCCATCAGGCTTTCCCTCAGGCTATCAGGGTTTCCCCACTTGGTGCCGCAGCTTTCGCTATCGAATGGTTGCATGTTGCCGCTCGCGGGTCGCGGCAATATGCAAATGGCAGATGGCAATTGCCAGAGCATCAGCCACATCGGGCGGTTCGGGAATCGCCGGTAGGTCGAGCAGCTGTGCGACCATGTGCTGTACTTGCTGTTTTTCAGCTTTGCCGTATCCGACGACGGCGGATTTGATCGTGAGCGGCGAGTATTCTGCGACTTCCAGTCCCGCTCTCGAGGCTACGACCATGGCAACCCCCCGAACTTGTCCGAGCTTGAGGGCCGACTTGACGTTCAGGGCGTAAAACACATCCTCAATGGCAACATTGTCCGGACGATGCTGCTCGATGATCGCTACCATCCGATCAAAGATGGTTGCCAACCGTATGGGCAGCGGTTCCCGCAGGGAGAGCCGGATGGCGCCGCCGGCCAGGCATACCAGACTTCCGTCTGTATGGAGTTCGACGACACCGTAACCCGTGCATTCCGTGCCACAGTCGATGCCGAGCGCTCGCATGCAGGAAGTGTACAGCAGCTTCACGCGCAGGGGGGATAATACTTGGCATTCCGCCCGGGGCAAATGCCGAATACCAAGCAACTGCCGATGCTTTAGCAGCACTTAGGCCGCTGCGCCTTCAACCTATCGTTCTCTTCGCGGAATGCGGCATAGGCCGCCGTCGACGAAGAGATGCGGTTGCGCTCCAAGAATCGGCAGTAGGCTGATTCGTCGAAAATCTCCCGCAATAGCGAGGCTACGACGGCTGCAACCCGAGGCCAGCACGCCACCGCATGGGAGCACGCGTTTCCAGCCACTCCCTCACGCGAAGCTGGCTCGTAACGGGTCCCCCCCAGAGATCCGGCCGTGCCTTGATTGGCAGTAGTCTCCTCGTTCTTCATGTTTGCTCCTCGGCGGCGAAACGAGTCATCACAAAGGGAACCTCCTTGACCGCTGCCGGTCTGCGACCGGACAACACCCGCACCCACAGGAGAACCGACTCCGCCAAAATGAGCGCGACCAGGAACATGAGCAGCGCCGTGACGACTGCGTCCAAGCGGTCGTTGAGTATCATGCGAGCGACTTCAAGACTAGGCGCGGCCGACGACCCCAGCTGCCGGGTATGGGCCAGGAATCCGATTCGCGGATTGGGATCGTATATTTTGTGCCAGGACGCAGTGAAAGTTACGGCCACCAGCCACAGTAGCGGTACAAGCGTGACCGCCGTGAACCTTCGCTTCCCCATCTTGATGACGATGGTTGTCGCAACGCACAGGGCGACCGTTGCCAACAGCTGATTGGCAATGCCGAACAGGGGCCACAGGGAATTGATTCCCCCCAAGGGATCTTTGACCCCTTGCCAAAGAAAGCAGCCCCAAGCTGCCACCATGAGGGCGCTAGTCGCAAGAATCGAGGGATACCAGCTGGTACGCCCGAGAGGCTTCCAGACGTGGGCCAGCGCATCCTGAATCATGAATCGGCCCACCCGTGTTCCGGCATCGAGCACGGTTAGGATGAATAGCGCCTCGAACATGATGGCGAAGTGATACCAGATCGCCATCAAGGTCTGGCCGCCGAGGCTGCTGGAAAAAATATGGGCCATTCCCACTGCGAAGGCCGGCGCACCGCCGGTTCGGTTATAGAGGGTCTGCTCGCCCACCGACTGCGCCAAGGCGTGCATGCCCTGGGCGCTGACCGGAAAGCCCCAGTTGCTGATGGTCGCCGCGGCGGCTTCCGGTGCCTTGCCGACGATCCCCGCGGGGCTATTTATCGCAAAATAAGTGCCCGGCTGCAGCACGCAGGCGGCAATCATTGCCATCACCGCCACCATGGATTCCGCGATCATGGCTCCATAACCCACCATGCGAGTTTCTGGCTCGCGACGAATCATTTTCGGGGTTGTGCCGCTAGAGATCAACGAATGGAAACCACTGATCGCGCCGCAGGCAATGGTGACAAACGCGAAGGGAAAGATCTTTCCCGCAAAAACCGGCCCGGACCCGTCCACAAACCGGGTAAGCGGCGGCATGTGCAGGGTGGGGCGAAGAGCTGTGATCCCGAGCGCCAGCATCCCGATCGTGCCCAGCTTGACAAAGGTGCTTAGATAGTCGCGGGGAGCGAGCAAGAGCCAAACCGGAAGTGCGGACGCCGCGAAACCATAGACGATGATCACTATGGCGAGTGCGGGCGCGCTCCAAGTGAACCAGGGCGAGACCACGGCGGAGCGCGAAACCCACTGCCCTACCCAGATGGCCAGCAGCACCAGAACAAAACCTAGTGCCGAGCCCTCCAGGACCTTCCCTGGGCGCAAGCTTCGCACATAGAAGCCCATCAAGAAGGCTATGGGTACGGTCATGGCGATGGTGAAAACCCCCCACGGGCTTGCTTTCAACGCATTCACCACGATCAGAGCGCACACCGCCAGGAGGATGACGATGATGCCGATAATCGCGACATAGGCAACAAACCCGCCTAGCTTTCCGATTTCTTCCCGCGCCATCTCGGTCAGAGATTTCCCGTCGCGACGAACTGAAAACAGTAGGATCAGGAAATCCTGGACACAGCCTCCGAAAATGGCGCCTAGAAGGATCCAAATCGTGCCTGGCAAGTACCCGAACTGCGCAGCCAGCACCGGACCGACCAAGGGCCCTGGTCCGGCGATCGCCGCGAAATGATGCCCAAACACCACCCACTTATTGGTGGGAACGAAGTCGCGACCGTTGTCCAGCCGTTCCGCGGGAGTAGCACGCTGGGCATCGAGTGCCAGAACCTTGGCGGCAATGAATTTGCTATAAAACCTGTAGCCTAGGAAATACACGCAGCAGGCAGCGAGCAGCAGCCACATGGCATTGATTTGCTCGCCTCGATGCAGGGCAATGATGCCAAGAGCCAGCGCGGTGAGGATGGCCAAGCCTGCCTGGACCAGGATTCCAAGGAAACTCTTCATGGGTCGCGAAATCCTCATATCATTGGGTTCGTTTCCCTCCCGCAGCATAAGTTGATGGACCTCTTGGCTGCACACACTAGGTGCATGGGCCGATCCGCGAAGCTCTCCGCCTCCCTGGGCTGTACCCTTGGAGGTGTTTTACGTGCTCCCGGATTGGAGAAACAAGGATCGGCGCTGACGCCAGGGTCGGCACCTTCTGTGTCGCTTCGATCGGCGCCTGGCGGTCGAGGCGAAGCTCTTCGGCAACAGAAAGCAGGATATATTTGTGACAGGGTCGGGGGCCAAGTCCCCAACCCCGCGGCAGGAATTCACCGCTTGCCACCGAACCGATTTGACTGGCTTCGCAGATGTTTTGCCATATGCAGGACGCCCTTGCTCAAGTTTCGCCCACGCCCCTCGCCTCTTCCCTGCGCAAACTCAAGCCCTTCTCCCTGTGTGGTTCCCTGGCGCGCAAGAAAGGGCTTTCCGTAGCCGTGGTCGGCCTGCTTGCTCTCTTCCTGCGGCTGGCTCTGCTCCCGATTCTCGGCGTTCCCGTGCCTGGAATACACGATGAGTTCAGCTATTTGTTGGCCGGCGACACTTTCGCCCAAGGGCGACTTACCAATCCGACCCATCCAATGTGGATCCACTTCGAGAGCTTTTTCATCATCGAACATCCGACTTATATGTCAATGTATCCACCCGGTCAAGGGTTGGTGTTAGCGCTGGGAATACGCCTCGGACACCCATGGATTGGGGTACTGCTGAGCACGGCCCTGATGTGCTCGGCAATCTGCTGGATGCTCGAGGGATGGCTTCCTCCGGCCTGGGCGCTGTTGGGCGGTGTGCTTGCAGTGCTGCAGTTGGGGGTGCTCACCTACTGGATAAACAGCTATTGGGGCGGCTCGCTCCCGGCCCTAGGGGGTGCTCTGGTACTTGGTTCCTTGCCGCGTTTGATTCGCGGTGCGAAACCGCTTGACGCACTGTGGATGGCCCTGGGCTTGGCTATTCTTGCCAATACTCGCCCTTTCGAAGGCGTGGCGCTCAGTTTGCCGGCACTGGTGATCCTCTCGATTGGGATCTCGGCGAAGAAGCATCTCCCAGCCATGGTCTTGTTGCGCCGGATTTTGCCTCCCATCGCCGTAGTGTTGTTGGCCACGGCGGTCGCAATGGCTTACTATAACTTCCGCGTGACCGGCAGCCCGCTTCGCATGCCCTACCAGGTGAATGCGAGAGCCTACAGAGGCTTTCCTCCCTTCCTTTGGCAGCAGGCCTGGCAGAAACCTGTTTACCATCACGCCGTAATGCGTGGGTATTATGAGACGCTTCTTCGTGATTATCAGAACAGCCGTACATGGAAGGGGTTCTACCAGCACACGCTACGATTCGTCGAGATTGGGTGGTTATTTTTTGTCGGGCCGGTGTTTACTCTTGCCCTGCTTGCCTTTCGTGCCCTCCTGCGCGATCGTCGCATGCGTGGGCCACTATGGATAGGGGCCGTCTTCCTCCTGGCGCTCTGCACTGAAACCTGGGTACATCCCCATTATTTCGCCCCCGCGACCTCGCTGTTCTATTTGGTAGTCCTACAATCTATGCGGCACCTCCGGCAGTGGCGGTGGAGTGGTCGGCCGATCGGCGTGTTCTTGGTGCGAGCAATCCCGATTACTTGCTGTGTGTTGCTACTCGTGAGGTTGATGGCGATTGCAGCCCATCTGCAGATCGAGCCGTGGCCTCGCGGAAACCTGGACCGTGCGAGGGTTTTGAGCAAGTTGAGGAGCCTACCCGGGCAACAGTTGGTCATCGTACGGTATGCCGCAGAGCACAACGCCGAGCACGAATGGGTATACAACCAAGCCGATATCGACCACGCCAAGGTGGTGTGGGCGCGGGATATGGGTCATCGCGATAATCAGGAACTGCTCGAGTACTTCAAGGGTCGCGAGGCATGGATGGTATATCCAGACGAGTCACCTTTGCGGCTCGAACCTCTTCCCCACTCGCTGGCGCCGAGTGATCCGCATCCTCTTCTGCTCACTGGATCTTGGTAACTGACGGCTGGAGTGCAAAACCGTTCTTGGCTCATTGCCGCTGCGCAGGCGCTCCGCGTTTGAGCAGCGCCAGGAAGTGCAGATTCGCACCAAAAATATAATCGAGCGGCCAGGGATACAAGCCAAGTTGCTTCACTTCCGTAGCAATTTGCAAATCCAGGGCATGCCGCAGTTCGTTCCATTCCCTGGTCGACAGATAATGATAGGGGAGAGCAACCCCGTGGCGCGCGTTCGCGACATAGTCCATGAATCGTAGCCGCAGACCGGCGCAGGGTCCCCGAACTAGGTGGTCCTTTAGAATCAGCCAGCGGCGGGACACTCGCAGAGCTTCCCGCAGAAGCAGCCCTGGGTCAGGGGTGTGGTGAAGAACATCAATTAACATGACTCCCTCAAAGCACGACTCGGGATAAGGCAGATGAGTGCCATCGAAGCCGGTTATCGGTATCCAAGTCTTCTTCCGAAGCAGAACCTCGGCCCCCTCGATGCGAAGATCAGGGCGCTTCTGTTGCAGCGCTTGAGCCAGTCTCCCGTCCCCACAACCAACATCGAGAAGACTGCAACCCGGTGGGATCAGTTCGGAGAGAAGCTCAGAAAGACGTCGAATACGCCGGTCATATACGTAGACTTCGTGGACTCGGTCAAGCAAATTCATTACCGTTGGACCCTGAAGAGGCTCGAGAAAAAGCTGGATAGAATCATCGCAGTTCCCGCGGTGAGGGATCGGATCCCCCTGGCCAGAAGCCGCGCTACCGGGTTCCTCGGTCCAAAACCAGCCGATTCCACTTGCACAAGTCGTACCCCGTGATACCGATGCCTATCGGCAGTCGTGCGCCGCCAGCCGACTGCTGTTCTGCTACTTCCGGGCGAGACCAAGAATACTCAGGAAAAAACTGGAAAGAATGATCTCAACCCCCAAAGTGATCAAAACAAGCGCAGCGGCCACCACGCGGACTAGGACGAAAGGGTTCATGGGTCCAAAGCCGGAACGGCTCCAGATATAGGCGGAATAGGTGGCCACTCCCACACCAAGCACCAGCAACATTGTACCTACCAGCAATCCTCTCTCGAGGGTCAGCCAGCGAAAAGCCCGCTTCAGGCGGGGGTCCTCCGGCAGAAGACCTTCGGTGATGCCGAACACCTTGGTGAAAAATGCGAAGACCACGGCCTGAAATCCAGTCAGGATGGCTGCTATTCCGTATAGGAGCGTGTGGATATCGAGAATACTTTGACCGACCTTCCTCGGGCTAGGTAAGAGCCAAGCCGTGATCGCAAAGCCCACAACCAGCAGGACCAGGCCGGGATAGAGGAACAGCCAGCGCGGACTGTAAAGCAACAAGAAACGCAAGCCTCGGAAACCATCATGCCAAGTGCGAAGATGGGACCTTCCGGCACGCCGGTCGGGTGACAATATGGTTGGAACCTCGCACACCGCCATATCGAACAGAGACGCCTTCACAACCATTTCGCTCGCAAACTCCATTCCGGTGGTGCGCAAAGTCATTCTTTCGTATGCCGCCTTGGTAAAGCCACGCAAACCACAATAAAAATCGTGACACTTCGCCCGGAAGAAAAGACGGCCGATGGCAGTCAGCAAAGGATTTCCCAAGTAACGGTGCAGAGGAGGCATGGCACCGGGGCGAATTCCGCCCGTGAAGCGGTTTCCCATCACCAATTGGTATCCCGCTCTTAGTCTCTCCAGAAATTCGGGGATTTGGCCGAAATCATAGCTGCCATCCGCATCTCCGATGACGATGTATTCTGCTCGAGCTGAAGCGATCCCCCCCATGAGTGCACTTCCGTAGCCCTTGTGCTCGATGGAGACGACGCGAACCCCCATAGCCCGTGCGATTTCAGGTGATTTGTCGTGACTGCCGTTGTCGGCGACAATGATTTCCCCCACGATATGATTCTCTTGCAGGGTTTTCTGAATCCGCTCGATGCAGTTTGCGATGGTATATTCCTCATTCAGACAGGGTACGACCACGGAAAGCTCGAACGGCTTCCGCTGGCTATCTTCGCTAGACGCAGAAGTCGACGGCGATGGCAACGACATCGACTGCATTTCCAACCCCGCGAGCCGCAAGCACTTTTCGGCACGGCCGAGCGTTTGCTGCCCTAGTTTACATGAGAAGATCTCGCCTCATAGGGACGCTCTGGTCCGCCCCAAGGCGATGCCAGGTGTGCCGACGATGTTTGATATCGTCACAGTCGTATCTGCAGCCAACAGAAGCATTAAGGGTTCGATTGGATGCCGATAGGTTGGAAACGTGTGCGCGACGTAGTAGACCAGCGGGAA
>JASHSL010000586.1 GCA_030040855.1 Terriglobales bacterium | reverse complement strand
CTGAGAAAGTAATCCGCCTCGAGAGGTGCGGTAATGCGGTGGAAGGTCAGGGGGCTCTGATTAAAATTGAAGCAGTCGGAAAGATCGTCTGCGAACGCATCGGCGTATCCGAGTGACTCTAAGCCGTAGGTCTCCTCCATGAATTTCAGAATGCTCCCGAAATCGTGGTTCACGTGAGAAATGTAGCCCGCCTTGGCGAAGGGCGAAATCACAATGAGGGGTACGCGAAACCCATAGACGTACCCACAGCCCCACTGCGAACAGTTGACTCGCACCTGGGGAGGAGGAACGTGATCGTACCACCCACCCCAATCGTCCCAGGTGACGATCATTGCGGTATTTGCCCAATAAGCACTGTTGCCGATGGCGTTCACGATCGAAGCCACCCACGACGGTCCCGTGCCTTTATTGATGGATGGATGGTCGGAGAACTGTCCGCTGGGGATCACCCAGCTGACGGTAGCGAGGTTGCCGCTTGCAATGTCCGTCAAGACTTGTGTGTTCGGGATGATCACGTTGTTCCAGGCGCTGCCCGTGCAAACCAACTTGCCACTCTGCACCTGCGCTTGGCACATGTGCGATATCGCGTTGGGACCCGTCCAGACGGAACCGGCCGATGGCGTGTAATAACGCCAGGAAACCCCCTGGGCGTCGAGTTCGTCGGAAAGTGTAGGGTGTTCAAAACAGGGATAAGTCGAACTGGACTCGTTCCCACTGGGATCGATCAACTTAACCAGCGATCCCTTAGGGGCGGTACAGCCAGCGCCCCCTGTCGGGTTTTCGGCAGCGAACAGGTTGCTGGTCGCTGTGGGTGCGGAGGTGCCGGCAAGAATGAATTGGTGGGCGGGGAAGCTCGGTCCTTGATTGGTCTGAAACATGCTGTCGCTGAATGTGTATTGCTCGGCCATGTGAAAATATGGGCCCACGTCGGAGGCTTGGACGTAGGCGAACTGTGCATTGGCGGCCGGGCAGCTGGCGGGGGCACCCACGGCGCAGGCAACGGTGACATTATTTGCGCCATCCATTTTGCCGCCGTCATACATGGCGAGAAACGCGGCGTGACCATGGTTAAGGTCGTAATCGTTGTCTAGCGGGACGGACGTGAGTGGGATCGTCTGACCTAGGGAATTAACTCCGCTGCTGGCGATGTTTGCGCCGCGCGCCATCAGCACGGGATCGTGAAACAGGTTATCCGTCGAGCGGTTCTCCTGGAAGATCACGACAACGTGCTTGATTTCAGCCGCCGCTACCGCGCTGCTTCCGCCCGCACAACCGTTCAGGCCAACCAGAAGAGCCCCACCCGCAAGCAGTAGGAGCGAAAAACAAATCAAAGCAGTTCGACGCATAAACAACTGACCCCAGGCAGTCTTTCGGTAGAAGATCCACTTTGCGCCCCCCCAAGGAATCGCAAAGCGCTGCTACCGATGGATTTTTGTTTAAGTGCGAGTACTTAACCAGCTCTGCTGCGCATTTTCCGTGTCGCGAGGAGCTTCAGCGACCTTAACCGCGCCGGTCACCAGAGCCTACCCCTCTTGTTGATTTAGGTAGGGCTCGTCAAAACTGGGCGTTTTGTTCTTGCCCGCTCCTGGTTGCTTAGATGCAAACTCTTGAACTGTGCGCCTGGCGGGAATTGTTCCACCCACCGATCAATTCGGCAAGAAGCAAGAACGTATTAGTAACACGGGAGTTGGTTCCTCTGGCTACTTTGGTTCACCCTGGCCGACCGGCATGTCTGCACTATCGAGAGGACACCCTCTGCCGGCACCGATGCTTGAATGGCTGACTGCGGAGAGTGCAAGACAGGAGTGGTCTATCGATTGACGTTCTCTCGCTTGCGATTCCAGAGCCAGGAGGAATCCCAAATAATTAATTCTTTGGACACTATGCAAATCGATTAGTCCAAATGGTCAATTTTTTGCGCAGTCACGGACGACTAGTGGGTTTGCTATCAATAGAATAGGTTTTGGCAATTGGCTTGCGTGTAGGCGATATGACGCGTCACCCGGGGAAGTGAACCTCTGAAACAGGGGGGCGGGGGGAAAATAACTTTCCGGGTAAGTAGTAACTAGTCCTCGCGTATAACACGCAGGCCAAGAGGATCTACGGGCCATCGAGGTATCGATGGCCTTTTCCTTTTTTCGCACGTTTTCAGGTCCCTTCAAATTACGGGCGTAGAAGCGCGTTCTTCGTGAAGATAGAACAATAACGTGGCAAGCCACCACTCATCATGCACATACTCAACGGCATTTCAAGCGCTTGATTCAGAAAGCCTGCACTCTCCAGATGCGCGCAGAATCGACAGGGGAAAGAAGCTGTTTAGGGCGGCAATCGCTTGCGACTGGTTGGTTTGACCTTTCTTGGATCTCTTCTTTTTAGCGTTACCCTCGGCCTGGGACTGCGACCGACGACATCGAGCGACACAGACACCGATCTGCTGGTGCGCGGGCAAGCCAGGCGTTCGGAAGGAAAGACGGTCGAACTTGGGGGAGGCGAGTTGCATTAAGATGACAGCAAACGCCAAGGTCCAGGGGAGAAACAAACTCATGATCTCATCGACCAGGGTTTTCCTTTGCGCAACAGTTTTACTGACCTCGCTCTCGGGTGCAGCGGAATCGCTCCCTTTCGAGCGTGCCATTCAACTGGCAGTCTCAAAGAGCACCGAAATCGCCATCGCGGAGACAGATGTAGCCAGGGCCCTCACAGCCTACCGGGAAGCACGTAGTGCGTATATTCCTCAGTTGGTGGTTGGCTCGAACGCGGGTTATGCGTACGGATTTCCGCTCAGCCTTGCAGGTGCCGCGCCTACACTGTTCAATGTCACCACGCAGTCCTCGGTGTGGAACCCTGCTCAGAGAGAATTTGTGCGTTCTGCCCAATCCGAGACGAAAACCAGCGAAGCACTGCGCCGCGAACAGCGCGAGCAGGTCATTTTGGAAACAGCTCTCGCCTACCTCGAATTGGCGAAGTGCGAGGAGAAAAGTTCCGTTCTCCTGAGTGAGGCCAAAGTAGCTGCCGAACTGGAACGAGAAGAAGGACTGCGGGTCCAGGAAGGAGTCGATAGCCCAACCGAACAGACGAAAGCGAAGCTAAGGTCGGCAGAACTGCGTGAGAAAATTGCGCAATCGGACGGAGCCATGGACACGTTGCGCACTCGCCTCGCCCAATTGACCGGTTTGGCGGCGAACTCCATAGAAATCGTACGCCAGTCGATCCCGATGATCCCGGACGATCATCGAGGCGAAGACGTAGAATCGGCGGCCGTTCATTCCAGTGCTGCGGTCGATGCCTCCGACGACACCGCGCTCGCCAGACAACTACAGGCCAAAGGCGAGCACCGAGCTCTCTATCCCACTGCGGATTTTGCCGCCCAATACGGGTTGATTAGCACGACGTTGACGAATTTCGAACAATTTTTTGTTCCCCACAGTTTCCACGCCGAAAATGTGACCGTCGGGCTGGTGCTCCGGCTCAACTTTTTAAACGCCTCCCAGCGGGCCAGAGCGGCGGCCGCCGATGTGGAGGCGCTGCGTGCGAAAAAACAGGCGGAACAGTTGAGGAATCAAGCCGCGATCGACGCGCTGAAGGCCAAACACGAGGTGGATCGACTCTCGGCGGCTACCGATGTGGCACAACTCCGCTACGAGCTCGCTCAGACTCAATTGGACGCGGCGCTTTCACGGATGCAAGCCCAAACTGGCGGCTTTCAGGAGGTTCAGACGGCCGTACTTGATGCAGCCAACCGCAGTCTCGAGCGTATCGATGCAGATTTCGATCTGGAAAGGGCACAGTTGCAGTTGCTGCGCGAAACCGGGAAGCTCGAAGATTGGGCACTTCGAAAGCGCTAGCCGGGCTCCCCAAGGCCGGACATTCCTGGCGTTCCTGCTGGCGCTCCAGTTGGCGTCTTGATATCTACGGACTGCACTTTTCGAGCGCGAGCTTCCCGTTGATCATCAGCGGTTGCACTCTCTCGTCGATCCCGGACCCAGATCTTTGTGACCGATGGTTTCCGAGGATTCGGTATATCCCGACATTGGGCGCTACGCACCGAGGGTGACCCAGAGAAGTCTCCCGCAAATCGAAGAAATCTGCATTGGAAACGAAATCCTCCGACAGTACCAGCCGATCGGGATTCCGGTACGGGAGAGGCCCAAGCATCACCGCGTTGACGACGCTGAACATCGCCGTGCTCGCGCCAATACCGCGTGCGATGGTTAACACCGCCGTGGTAGAAAAGGTCGGTGCACTTTTCAGTTTTCGTACGGCATAGAGGAGATCCTTCCCGAGGTCGCCAAACACATTCAGGGGTCGCATATCCGTTCTCCATCTGAAGCGCATTATGAGCCCAACGGAGGTCCTGTTGCCGGTCACTGTCATGCGCCGTCATGCATCCAAAACAACGCGGAAGCAAGACACCTCCGAAATCCCAGACTCCGGCTGACTTCGGATCACGAGACGGGTGTAAATTGAGGCAAACCTGCCCTATCATAGGGGTTTGTACTGTGCAACCACGCGGGCGTGGCGGAATGGCAGACGCAGCGGACTTGAGAAAAACTTGAGTGCCCGCCGGGAAACCGGCGATGCAGAACTGCTCAAAGTCGGGGAAACCTCTCGAAGTGGCAATCCCGAGCCAAGCCCGGCGCGACATAAGCCGGGAAGGTGTAGAGACTAGACGGGCGGCACCTAAGCCCCGGATCTCCGGGAGAGGGTGAAGGGATAGTCCAGACCGCAAACCGGAAGCGCAGGCTTCAAGAAGAAGGCTGATTCCGGGCGGCGAAAGCCGTAGACGGTAGCGAAAATCCGCAGGGCTCAAAAGGCCCATGAGGGTTCGACTCCCTCCGCCCGCACCAAGGTGCTTGCTTCTCGGTGCTCGCGATGGGTCTTCAGTCGAGACCGATAGCCCTGGATCGAGCTTCTGGGAGCGAATCCCTTCCCCACAACGAAAGGTGCCACTCACAAATTCGGGATCGCATTCCCGACAGGCGCAGCGCGATCGAGCGTGTGGAATGGGGGAGGATTGTCAAAAAGGTGGGCGATGCCAAACCGTGGCCGAGTATTGTGCGCCTTGGGATCCTCGAAGAGCCCGGCCAGCCTTAAGCCGGCTGGCAGGGTCCGTGCGCGGAGGATGGCATCGAGGTATGGTCTCCCACGCAAATTGGGGCAGGGGTGCAGGAGGAGGTTGCTCTGCTGGCTGGGCTTCCGGCCAGGCAAGTGACGGTCCACATGACACTCTGCGGCGGATCCTTCGGCCGGCGTTATCAGTGGGATTATATTGCGGAAGCGTGGCAAATCGCCAAAGAGCTGAAACGGCCGGTGCAACTGCTTTGGACCCGCGAAGACGACATGCAGCAGGAACTGCGAGCTTCCAAACTCGAGGCCCAATTGAGTGCGGCGCAACTACAGGCTCTGCGTGCCCAGATTCATCCCCATTTCCTCTTCAACACCACCCTGCAAGCGGCGACCACCTTGATCCAGGAAGACCCGGGCGGCGCCGAAGATATTCTGCTTCGCCTAAGCGACCTGTTGCGCGTATCGGTCGACGAGTCTCATGTCCAGGAAGTATCCCTGGAACGAGAACTGGAGCTGCTGGATCTTTACCTGGGAATCCAGTCACGCCGTTTCCGAGATCGTCTGCAGTTCGACGTTTCCGTCGAGCAAAGCGTGCGTAACTGCATGGTCCGGGTTCTGATTCTGCAACCGCTGGTTGAAAACGCTATTAGCCACGGCATTGGCCGGCACAGGGGCAGCGATACGGTCACAATTCGAGGATTTCCGGAAGGCGAGTTCCTCCGGCTGGAAGTCCTCAATCTGAACAGTCACTTGGAAGAAAAGTCGCTCGAGTCCGAGCGGCGTGGCCTCGGTTTGACCAATACCCGCGCTCGCCTGGAGCAGCTCTATGGCAGCCGCCAGCGCCTGCGGCTGCGCCAGCTAGAACCGAGCGGAGTATGCACTGAAATCTTACTTCCATTACGGTCCAGGCGAGTTCTGATTGAGGAAACATCGCGATGACCATCCGCGCGTTGATCGTGGATGACGAGCCTCTGGCCCGACGCACCGTACGGCGTTTCCTCGCCAAGCAAACGGAGGTGGAAGTTGTTGCCGAATGCGGCGACGGCGAATCGGCTGTCCGCGCGATCCAGAGCATGAGGCCCGATCTGCTGTTCCTGGATGTCCAGATGCCCGAGATGGATGGCTTCCAAGTGCTGGGCAATATCGGCGCCAACGAAATGCCGGTCACGATTTTTGTAACTGCCTACGACCGCTTTGCCCTGCGCGCCTTCGATGCCAACGCCATCGACTATTTGCTTAAGCCTGTCAGCAGGGAGAGGTTTGAGCGCGCTCTGGTTCGGGCAAAGCAGCGAATCGCGCAGCATCTCAATCCCGAGGAGGTAAGCCGGCTCCTGTCCCGAGTTCAGCAACTTTCTGCGGCCCAAGACTATCCTAAGCGGCTCGCCATTCCGAAGCATGGGCGCATCTTATTCGTCGACACAAAAGATATCGACTGGATCGAAGCTGAAGGCAACTATGTGCGGCTTCACCTCGGCGGTCGCGAGTACGAACTGCGCGAGACCCTCACCGAACTTGAGGGGAAACTCTGTCCCGCTGACTTCGTGCGCATTCATCGTTCCACCATTGTGAATGTTCACCGAATTCGGGAGATTCAACCCTGGTTCCACGGACACCACCGCATTCTGCTCGAAGACGGCACAGAGTTAAGAATGAGCCGCTACCAGCGCCAGATCGCGAGACGGCTAGGGTTGACATGAACGGGTGGTGGGGCCAGTAGAGGGAGTTCCCTGCGATTGGTTCTGGCCCTGCCAATCGTTCCGGATTCAACCCAGGGTTGGGGCGAGAACCGGGGAAGGCTAATCGCGCCGACGGCAAGATCAATTTGCTCCGTTTCCGGTCACGAGGCTGCCCGCGAACTGTATGTTGTCGCTCGATACCTCTTCGCCATTCATGATCGAGCCGTCTTTGCGGAGGATGGGGTAATAGAAGAAAGTCTGATGATGCTCCGGGGAGGAGCCAATCGCATAATCAATGCAGCCTATGACATGAAGCCAAAGAGTTCCCTTCGGGTAGTTGGGGAACTCCTTGTCGAGTTCTGCCTTGTCTACGGTTACCTGAAGGGGAAGGACAGCCTCGCAGCCGGGAAACAAAGAAGCTCCCCAAGGGATTTCTTTTGGCATGGAAGCATAACTCTGCGCGAGTTCCTTTTGAATGACCAGAACTTTCGGGGTCGGGGTATTGACGATCTTGTAGGACATTCGCAAGTTAAGGGCAGGCGCGCGTCCTGTATTCCTGGTTCGCATGACGAAATTGACCCGTGCTCCGACCCCGTCAAAGGTGACCGGGCCGGCGGAAACCATCTCGGCCATGACCCAAGCCCGATTGGAGACCTCGATCTGTTGGCGAAATAGATTGATTTGTTCCCTGTGTTGCTTCAGGGTGTCAGCCATCAATCGCAATTGCTGGTAAATGATCCAGGCAAAAACGATGACGGCGAGAAGGGGCAGAAATTGCATTCCGAGCGAGGACGACCCGGGTCTAGGCCCCTCAGTCTTTTCGGCGAATGGCACATCGGATGGGCCAGGGGCTGGTGTTGGGGACCCTACCGCGGCCGGTTCGGACTCCTTCTTACTTGCATCTCGTGTTTTATCGGCATTGCTCCTTTTGCTCGAGGAACCGCTCGGTTGTTGGATCGGAGGCAAAGGCTCGGCATCGAGGAAAAAGGACGCAAAGGAAATGAGAAGGCCAAACACGCCAAGACACCATACTAGGCGAGGGGTCAAGCTGGCTCTTCCCATAGTTTTCGCTTCACCTCGGAAATTCAGCTGGCCTGCTCGACCAAGAAGACACTCCCCAAGCTCGGATCGCCAGGGATCATACACTTCGGCAGGAGGTACCCACAAGAGCTTAAGAATTAAGTTTTTCGTTGCGAGTCAAGACTCGCTCCTGTCACTGTGCATCAGCCGAGACGAGGTGTATACTCGCAGCCTCATTGGGAGGAAAACGAGGATTCCGGCTGAAACCTGCCGATGAGGAGCAGAGGATGGCAGCCGCACCCCCTAGCGTAGACCGGAAAGACAAAGTCACACGCTTCGTCAAGAAGAGCCGCAAGATGCTGATTGCTGGGAAGTGGGTGGAAGCAGCCTCAGGCAAAACCTTTCCTACGTACAACCCGGCTACCGGCGAGGTACTGGCTCGCGTGGCTGAGGGTGATCGTGAGGATGTCGACCGCGCCGTCAAGGCAGCCCGCACCGCGTTCGAAACCGGCCCGTGGCCGAAGATGAGCCCATCCGAGCGCGGGCGCTTGATCTGGAAGCTTGCCGATCTGCTAGAGAAAAACCTGGACGAATTCGCTGCACTTGAAACCTTCGACAACGGGAAACCTCTCAAGATTGCCCGCACCGCGGACATGCCCTTTGCCGTGGACGTGTTGCGCTACATGGCTGGCTGGGCCACCAAGGTCGAGGGCAGCACGATTTCCATTTCCCCGCCGGGTCCGAAGTACCTGGCTTATACCTTGCGCGAGCCCGTCGGAGTGGTGGGCGCGATCATGCCTTGGAATTTCCCCCTGCTCATGGTGGCCTACAAGCTGGGGCCGGCCTTGGCAACGGGATGTACCGTGATCTTAAAGCCCGCAGAGCAGACTCCGCTCACTTGTCTGCGCTTGGGTGAGCTCGTCGAGGAGGCCGGATTCCCGGACGGCGTGGTGAATATCGTCCCGGGATACGGTGAGACGGCGGGAGCGGCGCTGGCTGGGCATCCTGACGTAGACAAAGTGGCGTTCACCGGATCGACAGAAGTCGGAAAACTCATTCTGCGGGCCGCCTCCGGAAACCTGAAAAAAGTGTCGCTCGAATTAGGCGGTAAGTCGCCGAACGTGGTTTTCCGCGACAGCGACTTGGATCAGGCCATCCCCGGCGCCGCCAGCGCGATTTTCTACAACCACGGCCAGTGCTGCTGCGCGGGTTCGCGACTCTACGTGGAAGAGCCGGTTTTCGACAAAGTGATCATGGCGTCTCCGAACTTGCTAAGAAGATTCATCTCGGTCCTGGGTGGGAGCCATCCACCGACATGGGTCCGCTCGTCTCCGAGGAACAACTGAATCGTGTTTGCGACTACCTCGAGTCAGGCTTCTCCGAAGGAGCTAAAGCCGTGGTCGGAGGGAAACGCCATGGTACCAAGGGCTACTTCGTCAAACCCACGGTGCTCGTCAACACGAACGAGACCATGAAGGTCGTGCAAGAAGAGATCTTCGGACCGGTGGTTACGGCGATTCCCTTCACCGACCCGGCCGAGGCGATGAGGAAAGCCAATGACACCATTTATGGTTTGGCGGCAGGAATTTGGACGCGGGATATTTCGAAAGCGCATCGCCTTGCCGCCCAACTCCGCGCCGGCACCGTGTGGATCAACTGCTACAACATATTCGACCCCGCCATGCCATTTGGGGGCTACAAACAGTCCGGCTGGGGCCGGGAAATGGGCCGCGATGTGCTCGAACTGTTCACCGAAGTGAAGTCGGTCTGCACCCCCTTGTAAAGTGCTGCGGGTGAAGTCTTTCGCTCCCGGCTCTTCCTTGATCTTGGTACTCGTCCGGCGAGCGCATGTTCTCCCTTCCCGTAGTTTTTCCTGAAAGAAGATACCCGGGCATGACCGTACCGCCGTGCTCGGGATTCGCTCCTGGCGCTACCGCCCCCCAGCTGAACGCCTCCCTGCCTCGGGAACCTCCTGCCTGGAGCGTCCGGTATAATTCGCGATGGCGTCCACTCGCGGGGTCCAGCCTCTTGAGCCTTCGAGGAAGATGGATCTTGCCGGGGAAGCGGGAACCGTTTCTGTAGGGAGAAAAGTATGGCAACTGACACTGTGGCAAGAAGTATGACGGGCGAGGAGATGATCGCGCTGGCGAAGAGGCACACCCTGTATGAGTGGTCCGCGCAGTCCAAGGTGGATCCCATTCCGGTGGCAAGCGCCAAGGGGGTTTACTTCTGGACTCCGGAAGGAAAGCGCTTCCTCGATTTCAATAGCCAGTTGATGAGCGTCAACATCGGCCACGGCGATTCCCGGGTCATCCAAGCCATCAGTGAACAGGCGGCCACGCTGGCGTACGCCAGCCCTTTCTTGGCTACCGAGCCGCGCGCAAGGCTTGGCGCCAAGCTGGCCGAAATCACCCCTGGGGACATCGATACGTTTTTCTTTACCAACGGCGGCGCCGAGGCCAATGAAAATGCGATCAAGATCGCGCGCTTGGTGACTGGCCGCCAAAAGATCCTGGCCCGTTACCGCTCCTACCATGGGGCCACGGCCGGAAGCATGTCGCTCACTGGTGACCCAAGGCGTTGGGCCAACGAGCCGGGCATCCCCGGCGTAGTTCACGTCCTCGATCCCTATCACGGAATTCAGCGCGGCTGGGACTCAGCCGGGCAATCGCTCGCGCTGCTCGAGGAGGTCATCCAGCTCGAAGGCCCCTCGACCTTCGCTGCCTTTATCCTGGAACCCGTTACCGGCACGAATGGCGTTCTCGTGCCGCCCGACGGGTATTTACAAGGCGTCAGGGAGTTGTGCACAAAGTACCGCATCTTGATGATTGCCGACGAGGTCATGTCCGGCTTCGGCCGTACCGGGGAGTGGTTCGCGGTGGACCATTGGAAGGTCGTGCCCGATCTGATAACCATGGCCAAAGGGTTGACGAGCAGCTACCTCCCCCTTGGCGCCGTGGGCATGCGTCCCTTCCTACGAAAGCATTTTGAGAATAACGTCTTCTACGGAGGACTCACCTATAACAGTCATCCCATGGGTTGTGCCGCCGCGCTGGCAACCATCCGCGTCTACGAAGAGCACCATTTGATCGAAAATGCGCGGGCGGTAGGAGCCCTGATGAAGCAGTTGCTGGCCGATCTCCGCGAGCGCCATCCTTCGGTCGGCGAGGTGCGTTCCATTGGCCTGTTCGGCATTGTCGAACTCATTCGCAGCCGGCGTACCCGCGAGCCGCTCGCACCCTTTAACGGTACCTCCGAGGAGATGGCCGCGCTGGGACAGTTCTTTCGGCAAGAAGGGCTGTACACGTTTGTGCGCTGGAACACCTTCTTCACCAATCCTCCGCTGTCGATTACCGAGGGGCAGCTGCGGGAAGGCTTTGCCATTATTGATCGTGCGCTCGAGATTGCCGACCGAGCTGTCCGAGACTGAAACTCGGATCGGCGGAGCAGGTTCAGGATCTGTCCCATCCCCGGGCCACGGCGCGTAAGGGCTCCGCCAAGCTGCGCATCAGACGCGAGAACCCGTCGAGGTCCAACGATTGAGGACCATCGGAAAGGGCCCGCTCCGGGCAGGGGTGGACCTCGACCATGATCCCGTCCGCCCCGAGAGCCGCTGCCGCCCGCGACATGGGCGCAATCAGCGTGGGCCGGCCGGTGCCGTGCGAGGGATCCGCCAGGACCGGCAAATGCGACAGTTCCCGCACCAGGGCAAGAGAGGCGAGATCGAGCGTGTTCCGGGTTTCCGTTTCAAAGGTCTTGATGCCTCGCTCACACAAGACAACGTCTTGATTGCCCCCGGCGAGTAGGTACTCCGCGGCCAACAGCCATTCCCTGACGCTGGCCGAAGGACCACGCTTGAGCAGGATCGGCCTGTTGGTTTTTGCCAGTCGACGCAGCAAGGCGAAGTTCTGCATGTTGCGGGCGCCCACTTGCAGCATGTCGGCGTGTTCGGAAATGAGCTCCACGTCTTCCGTGCTCATCACCTCGGTGACCACGGGCAAGCCGGTACGCCGCCGCGCCTCGCTCAACAGTTCGAGCGCCTCCAAGCCCAGGCCCTGAAATTCGTAAGGCGAGGTGCGCGGCTTATAGGCACCCCCTCTGAGCAAGTGAGCGCCCCCGGCCTTGATGGCGCTGGCGGTCGAAAACAACTGGTCTCGCGATTCGACCGAACATGGACCCGCGATGATGACGAAGCTGCCGTCCCCGATGCGAACGCCGCCGACATCGACAACCGTCCCGTCCGGTTTCACCTGACGACTGACAAGCTTGAACGGCTGCGCTATGGGCACCACGGCGGCTACGCCGGGAGCGGCTGCGAGCGCCTGCAGTTCGTGGCGGCGACCATTGCTGCCGACCGCGGCGACGATGGCACGCTCGGTTCCACGGGTGACGTGGGCCTGGTATCCGGCTTCCTTCACCCGATCGACGACATGCTGAATCTCCTGTTCCGACGCTCCCTCGCGCATGTTAATGATCATGAGCAGCTTCTCCCCGGTTCCGATCTTTGCCACAACGGATCGCCATGGCAGCCGGCGCCTCCCCTAAAAAAAAACCGCGGCTCGTAAGAGTCGCGGCTTCGGGTTCTAACTTGGCGCCTTAAGTCAGGATTTCGATCCTCCCTGTTCGACCTGCGCCTCGCCCCGGCCGCCACTGCCAAACCAGTAGCGGTAGTCGAGGACGAAACTAAATCGACAGAGGTGCATCGTAAGCCCCGATTATCCCTGCGCCGGCTGTATCTGTCAACCGCCTTTAGTTCCCTGAGTTCCCTGCTCTCTCGATCCACCCTATCGTACAGGCCGAATGCTTAGCGGCGGGCCGACGGAAGACGGCTCAATCGGCTAGCGCTGGAACTGGCTTCTGCAGGCGATGCTGCCGGGCTCGAGCCGTCGAACGGCGGACCACAAGCTCGGTCCCAAGATAATATTCCTCGCCGCGTTTCCGCTTGAGCTTCAGTATTTTGTCTAGTGCCTCGAATGCGACCGTTCCCAGGCGTTCTCGCGGAACGCTGATGGTCGTAAGCGGAGGACGGGCGAGAAACGCAAAGGCTATGTCGTCGATGCCAATCACGGAAACATCCTCGGGGATGCGGACTCCGGCTTCCTCGAGCGCATTCATAGCTCCCATGGCAATCAAGTCGCTCCCGCAAAAGATGACCGTCGGTATCTCGGGCTGGGAAAGGACGATGCGCACGGCCGACGCACCGGCGTCAATTTGATAGTTGCTGTCAAGAACCGGCCAGGGATTCAACTTGCGTTGATTCATTCCCTCGACCAAGGCACGTTTGATGGTAATGGCGGTGCGATTATCGCTAGGCCCGGCGATGACCGCCGCACGCTGATGCCCGAGAGCCACCACATGCTCAATGGCCTGGGCAATCCCGTGCTGGTAGTCGATCGAAATGTTGCTGATGAGCTTGGCCGCGGGTGCGAGATTGCAAAAAACCAGCCCGATGCCGGCCGCGGTGAGTTCGGTCGTCATACTTTGCTCGACCGACGAAGTCATGATGGCAACGCCGCGCACATCACTTTCGATCAGCTTCCGCATGACGGATTCGACCCGCAGCGGCTGATACTCGGTATTACAGAGGAGCACGTCAAATCCCCGGTCCCAGGCGGCAGCCTGAAATCCCCGGACGATCTCCGGGAAATAGGGATTGACTATCTCCGAGATGACTAGGCCAAACAGATTACTGCGGCCGGTGGCCAGGCGGCGGGCGTGAACATTCTGGTGATAGTTGAGCTGGCGCACGACTTCGCGCACGCGCCGTTCCGTCTCGGGTGCAATGTACTGGGTCTTGTTCAGCACCCGCGACACCGTGGCCGGGGAAACACCCGCCCGTTTGGCCACTTCGCGCATGGTGTAGCCCATCCCTTCTCCTTTCCGCCGAGCGCGGAATCTTCAGGGCGCGCGGAGTTCGCGGAAAAGCGCCATCGCTAATCCTCGGCGGCTGGCGGGCGTTCAGGGGAAGCGCTTT
>JASHSL010000585.1 GCA_030040855.1 Terriglobales bacterium | reverse complement strand
ATTCGCAGGCGACCTCACTCCCAGTGAAGTTCGTGGGGCGGTGCTGCTCGGTCTGATTGGTTTCGTCATTTATCCCCTCTTGCCCGACCGCTTTATCAACAATTGGCACTTGCTCAATCCGCGTCAGTCATGGGCCATCGTGATCATCGTTGCCGGGTTGGGGTTTCTGAACTATGTTTTGCTTCGGCTCTTCGCGAATCGTGGATTGTGCTACACAGCCGGACTGGGTGGGCTGGTAAACAGCACCGCAACCGTCGCCGAACTGTCACGCCTGCTCACAGGGGAAACCAGCGGCATGGCGGTCGCTCTGGTTCTGATTACGTCGGTGGCAATGTTCCTGCGCAATCTGCTGATCCTGGCAATCTTCGCTCCCGCAGCCGTGCCCATCGCAGCCGCGCCCATTTTCGCGATGACAGCCATGGCAACATTCTTCGCTTGGAGGAGGCGGGAACGTGGCACAGCACGGGTCAGCCCACTTCAAGTTTCATCGCCCGTGTCTCTCAAGTACGTGCTGAAGTTTGGTGGTGTGTTCGTGCTGATGGAAATCATCGGCACGATTGGGGCACGGTACTTGGGAAAGTACGGATTCTTGGCGCTCAGTCTGCTGGGAGGAATGGTGAGCAGTGCCAGCACGACGGCGGCGGCAGCAACCATGGCAATTCACGGGAAACTATCGCCTGACGTGGCGGGAGTGGCAACCGTGTTTGCTTCGATCGCGAGCGCCCTCGTCTGCCTCTGGTCGAACGGCAAACCCACGACAAGCATGTCACTCGGACTCTTACCGTCATTTCAGTGTTTCTGGTCGTCATCGGACTCGTGGTGCTCGTCGTGCGGGAGAAGTTCTAATCCGCAGATTCGAATGCATGCGGCACGGAGGGCAGAGTTTCTGGCCGTTCCCATCACCGAAGGCAAAGCTGTGAAATCGTGATCGAGAAGGTTCGAAGCGTCTTTTTGTTGCACAGCAATGTGCAAGAATCGAAGGGTTGCACGTAATCGTGCAACCCAGTATGCGCAGCGTTTGCGAAGTTGTTTTGCCGGATCACGCCTTTTTGGATGGCTGGATCGATGCTGTTAAATCTTTCCCTCCCGTTGCCATTCGAAGGTGTGAAGCAAAGGGCTTGGAATTTGGCTCTGCCGCCACTATTCTCCCGCAAAACTGGGGGAGCACTGGCGCAGGATTGGGATACGCAATACCGCGGAGAGAGAATCGCATGAACATAGAACGGCTGCTATTAATGCACCGAGCGTCCTCAATCAGGCTCTCAGGCAATGACGCTTTGATCAATGCCGGGACAAGTGAATCAGCCATGGATCGCTTCTGATTAAGAAGCAGGCTGGTATGACATTTGTTGTGCATCCCTTTTTCACCCCAACGTTCTGGCCACACTGCCTTATTCTCCTGTAAGATATGGACAACCCATGCTTAGAAGGGTCTGTTTACTTGGTGATAAAGGTGCGGCCAGCCTGTTCAGGGACGTCAGGTCGGCACTGGCCAAACTTCACTAACTACTGACGCATCTCCGATGAACTTCGTGCATTGCCAGCTACGAGTTAGATCGGCAGCCACT
Source organism: Terriglobales bacterium (assembly GCA_030040855.1). GTDB lineage: Bacteria > Acidobacteriota > Terriglobia > Terriglobales > Acidobacteriaceae > JAFAGX01. Next base: position 8,980 of record JASHSL010000585.1, on the reverse strand, counting down.
TCGCCTGCAGCGTAACTAAAAAGGGACAGACGTGTTCTTGAGGTCGCGATGTTTTGAAAGCACGCGGCCAACTCTGCCAAAGCTCAAGAAATGCCGGAGCTTAGTCAGGCCGCCAAATTTTACTGCTGCGAGGAAGATGGCTATCGGTCGACCTAGTGGGGAGAGCATCTGCATTAGATGAAGATCGGTGATCAAGAAGACGCGACACGCTACAAGGTTGTTGTCAATCATGAAGAACAGTATTCGATGTGGCCGGCCGATCGCGAAAACCCTCTCGGCTGGAGGGATGCAGGCAAAAGCGGTAACAAGGCGGAATGCCTGGCCTACATCAAGCAGGTTTGGACCGATATGAGACCGCTCAGTTTAAGGAAGAGGATGGACGGCAAGTCAATAAAGGAAGGCTGAACAGCCCGGGATGCCGCCAGCCCTTTCTCGGATTAAACCCTACCTTCAACAAGTTTATTGGTGGATAAATGGGATCCACGCGTAAACTATACTAAGAACGCGACAACGCTAACTCCGTCCGATCCCAGTCTTTTGGTCCCGTCCAGCGATCACTGTTCGTATGAGCAAGAAAAGGCAACCTCGGAAGGACGATCCCACCGATTCGTGCCAGCTCGAATTGAGCGAGGCGCAAGCCGAGCAAACCCCCAAGAGCGTACCGTACGAAGCTCCGCGAAGCAGATCGGAGCTTCTTTTGGCAGAGCTTTGGCAGCAGGCATTGTGTATCGGGAGGATAGGGATTCACGACAATTTCTTTGAACTCGGTGGTGATTCCGTAACGGCGGCTCTTGTTCTCAACGAATTGCAAGACCGATTGGGCAAAGCTGTGCCCATCGTGGCCATATTTGATGCGCCCACGATTGCCGGACTCGCAACCTACCTCAACCACCATCATGCGGACGCGGTTTCCAGGATCTGCTGCGATGAAAAGACGCAGCGTGAAGAGCGGACCGCAGAAAGAATCGACGCAACTAATATTGAGCAAAGGAGCCCGATCATCGGTTCCTCTGTTTCCTTCGCAGCAGGTCCCAAGGACGGCGCCGCTCCAACCTGCACACCGATTCGGCCGATCCTGCGCAGCGACAGAACGAAACTGCCCCTTTCCTTTGGCCAGCGCAGGCTGTGGTTTCTAAATCGGCTTCATCCGGATAATCCGGCCTATAGTGCAGCCTGGGCAATCCGCATCGAGGGCCCTCTCGAGCTGGCCGCCTTGCGCAATGCGCTCGAGGCCATCGTAGCTCGGCATGCTTCCTTGCGCACGACATTTGGAACTGTAGACGGCAGCCCAATCCAAGTCGTCAAACGGCAGGCAAACGTAACCCTATCCTTGAGGGACTTAAATGTCCTGCCAGAGCGGGAGCGCGAAGCGGCAGCCCTCAGGCTGGCGGAGGAAGAAGCCCGCCGTCCTTTCGACCTGGAGCGTGGTCCGCTGTTGCGAACTACTTTACTGCGCCTAACCGAGGCAGATCATCTCCTCGTTTTCACCATCCATCACATTGTTGTGGATGGCTGGTCGATGGGCGTACTCATTCAGGAATTGCTGGCGCTTTATCCATCCTTCGCAGCGGGAGAACCTCCTTCCCTGTCTGAGCTCCCAATCCAGTACGCAGACTTCGCCATTTGGGAGAGGCAGTGGTTGCAAGGTCCACGTTTGGAAAAGTTGCTTTCCTATTGGAAGCGGCAGTTGAGCGGTGGGCCGGCCTCGTTGCCGTTGCCTACGGACCATCCTCGGCCCATGCTCGAGAGCCTGCGTGGCGCAACGCGGTCTTTCGCGCTCCCCAAAGAGCTTAGCAGTGCGCTCATCGCCTTGAGTCGGCGAGAGGGTTCGACGCTGTTTATGACCCTGCTGGCAGCTTTCCAGACCCTGCTCCATCGCTATACCAGCCAAACCGACATTCTGGTTGGCACTCCGGTAGCCAATCGCGCCCGGCGCGAGATTGAGCCGCTGATCGGATTCTTCGTCAACACCCTCGTTCTGCGCGCTGATTTGTCGGGGGACCCCACCTTTCGCGAACTGCTGGGTCGAGTGCGGGAGGTGGCGTTAGAAGCTTATGCCCACCAAGATCTGCCCTTCGAGAAGCTGGTGGAGGAGTTGCGGCCGGAGCGCGACCTGGGCCGCAACCCGCTGTTTCAGGTCATGTTCATCCTGCAGAACGCGCCCATGCCGAAGCTGGAACTAGCGAAGCTGAGGGCGAGCTTGGTGGAAGTGGAAACGGGCACCGCCAAATTCGATTTGACCCTCTCCATGCAGCAGACCGAGCAAGGACTGAGGGGAAAGATCGAATACAGCCGCGACCTGTTCGATCCGGAAACGATGATGCGCATGGTGGGACATTGGCGGGCGTTGCTCGAAGGAATCGTGGCTGATCCCGGGCAACGGTTGTCGCAGTTGCCTTTGCTGACCACGGAGGAACGGCGGCAGCTGGTGGTGGAGTGGAACGATACGCGAGCCGAGTCTCCGCGGGAGCAATGCATACACCAGTTGCTAGAAGAACAAACGGAGCGGACACCGGAGGCGGTGGCGGTCGTGTGCGAAGACCGGCAACTGACATACGGGGAGTTGAACCGACGGGGCAATCAACTGGCGCATTCTCTGCGCAAGCTAGGGGTGGGACCGGAGGTACGGGTGGGGCTGAGCGTGGAGCGCTCGCTCGAGATGATCGTGGGACTGGTGGGCATCTTGAAAGCGGGCGGGGCGTATGTGCCACTTGATCCGGCCTACCCGCGAGAACGCTTGGCCTTCATGTTGGAAGATGCGCAAGTCTCCCTGCTCGTGACATCCAAGACTGCCTCGGAGTGGCTTCCGAAAGACAAGACGCGAGCCGTCTGCATCGACATCGACCGGGAATTCGTCTCGCCGGAGAGCACGGAAAACCCAGTTCCCACGGCAGGACCCGACAGCTTAGCTTATGTGATCTACACCTCTGGGTCGACCGGCCGGCCGAAAGGAGTACTGGTAGATCATCGCAATCTGGTTCATTCGACGCGTGCTCGAATCAACTGCTACCAAGATCGGTCGATACGCTTTCTCTTGCTTTCCTCGTTTGCTTTCGACAGCTCTCTGGCCGGCATCTTTGGCACGCTCTCTCAGGGTGGCACCCTGGTTCTGCCCCGGCCGGGCCTGGAGCGAGACCCGTCCCGGCTGGCAGAGCTAATAGCCCAAAAACAGATTTCCCACCTGCTGAGCCTCCCGTCGCTGTACGGGCTTCTCTTGGAGCAGGCGAATCCGGAACAGCTGCGCTCCCTTCGTCGCGTGATCGTGGCGGGCGAGGCTTGTTCGAGAGAGGTGATTACGCGCCACAACAAGCAGCTTCCCCTGGCAACCGTGTGCAACGAGTACGGGCCCACCGAGAGCACGATCTGGAGCAGCGTTCACATGTGCCGCGGTCCGGTATCGCAGGAGCAAGTTCCCATCGGACGGCCGATCGCCAATACGCAGATCTACATCGTGGATGAGCACCTCGAACCCGTACCGATTGGCGTTCTCGGAGAGCTGCACATCGGTGGCGCCGGACTTGCTCGGGGTTATCTCAACAAGCCGGAACTCACGGCGGAGAAGTTCATTCCCAATCCTTTTGCCGAGAATCCGGGAGCGCGTCTTTACAAAACCGGGGATCGAGCCCGCTATCTCGCCGACGGTAGTATCGAGTTTCTCGGGCGGCTCGACGAGCAAGTCAAGATTCGGGGCTTCCGTGTGGAACTGGGTGAGGTCGAGGCGGTCTTGGCGGAGCATCCGGGTGTCAAGGCTGCCGCCATCGTCGTGCGCGAAGATTCCCTTGGCGAGAAGCGAATGATGGCATTCGTGACCTTGCGCCCCGGCTTTGCGGGAACTGTTGAGGATCTATTCAGCTTTCTGAAGCGCAAGCTGCCCGAATACATGTTGCCATGGAAAGTTGAAATTACCGAACATCTGCCGTTGACCCCCAGCGGGAAAGTTGATCGACATAGACTGCGTGCGCTCTCCGATAGGTTGGCTTCGCCCAAGAATGAATGCTCAGCGCCGCGGACTGCCTTGGAAGAGGAGCTGGTCAGGATTTGGTCGGAAGTTTTAAAGCTGGAACGTGTTGGCGTTCACGATAATTTCTTCGATCTAGGTGGTCACTCACTGCTGGCGGTGAAACTGATGGCCGAGGTTGAGAAACACACGGGCAAAAAGCTATCACTCGCCGGCATGGTTCAAGCCCCCACGATTCAAGATCAAGCCGCTTTGCTTGCGGTGCCTTCTTCGTCGGCAGAGATTCCTGGCGTGATCCCAATCCAGCCCAGGGGATCAGGGCCGGCTTTTTTCTGCCTTGGCGCGGGACCACTTTTCCGGCCGTTGGCCCTTCGCTTGGGTACCGAGCATCCGTTCCTGGGACTGGGTCTGGTCGAATCAGAAGTATTAGATCTGAGTGTCCCGTTCAAGTTGGAGGATGTCGCTGCGCGTCTTCTCTCCAAGTTACGGGCACTTCAGCCGCAGGGACCATACTGCCTGGGCGGATGGTGTGACGATGGTGTACTGGCCTACGAAGTTGCGCAACAGTTGCAAGCTGCGGGCCAGAGAACTTTGTTGGTTTTATTTGACGCCTGGAACCCCGCCTTGTGGCGAACACACTTCAGGCGCGAAGCCTTTCGGGCGCGATTCCAACATTGGATCCGAAGCCTTGGATGTCATCTCTCCAATCTGCGTGGACTTCCGAGGAGGAAGCAATGGGAATACTTGGGCGAGACGTGGAACATGCAGAGGCGGATACTCGGGAACAAGCTTTGGCGGACTCGCTACAAGGTGCTGTTGCGGGTGAAAGGCAAGGTCCCGTCGGGGCCTCGCGACTTTAACAAGATCGAGTTCGTCGCCGTGCGAGGCTATGAGCCCAAGCCGTTTGCGGGAAATGTCGTTCTGTTCTGGAGCGGTACAGAGGATCAGGAAGGTAATCAAGCTTCGGCTTTGGGCTGGCATGATCTTGTCCCAACCGGTTTGGAGATTCACAGGGTCCCGGGAAGTCACCGTGGGATGTTTGCCGAACCCAATGTCGAGGCGCTGGCCAAAGTGCTGCGCACTCGCCTTTGGAAAGCCGCGGCGGTAGAAGACTATGTTGCAAGCGCAAGCTAGTAAGCGGGCCCGGATCGTCCGGTGAACTCGAGCGAAACTCGTACACGCGTGACCGATGCTAGTACGCCGGGAGATGGTCTGCCCTACAAACAGGCGTCCGGGAACGTTTATGCCGCAATCGTGGACGGGTCAATCACTGCCGAACGCGATAGCACAAGAAAGGTACGATAAGCTATTGCGCGCATTGTTTTCTTGAGCTTAGGAACTTATGGTCACAAAGGATTTCGTTTGCGCAAGTGCTAACCCGCATTACCGTCAACCTCCAACTAAGGCCATGTAATTCGCGTAATGCCTCCGATTCCGAGAGACACAGTACCAATAGTTCAAGCGGACGTTCAGGCATCACTGAGCGGCGGAAACACGAAAAGCGAGGCGCTCGGTCTGGACTCTGATCACCCGCGCGCGACGACGAGCACCACAAAGGAGTTAGGTTTGATTTTTCCGCGCCGCTCTCCTGGAGCAGGAGGATCAAACTCTGCCGCGGGCAGAAAGATTCGGTGCGACTTGAGGTCCAAGCCCATCGTGCGCGCAGACTTTTTTGTCGGCACGGTAGCCACCACCGTGTACTTATCGGGTTCGTCTTCGTGTGCCACCGTAAGATTCCCGTCTCCTGTCGAGGCAAAGGCGAGGTCTGTCTCAGGGTCGAAAGCGTTAGCGTCTACGCCCTCGCCGATGGGAACCGTAGCGACGACCTTTCCGTTGTCGGCGTTGATCACCGCCATGAGTTTGTTGCCGCACCCGGCAATCAATCGCCGCGATCTCCAATCGGCGGCGAGCCCCGAGGGTTCCTGGCAGGGCGCCATCGGCCACCGGTCGCGAATTGTCAGAGTCTTCGCATCGAAATGGACGAGTTCAGATTTGTCCTCGATATTCACGTAAATGTTCCCTTTTCCGTCGGCAACCGCAAATTCCGGCTTGCCGCCGAGTGCAAGCGTTCCGGCGACCGTACCGTCGGCTGCGCTGATGGCGGTCGTGTCCTGACTGCGGCCATTCATGGTAAAGATCCGTTGGGTTTCGGGCTCATAGACGATCGCGTCGGGATTGGCCCCGGCCTTCACACTCGTCAGCGTCTTCAGAGATTTGAGATCGAAGATGGTGACGGTGTTGGCGCGCCCGTTGCTGGTGAAGCCGCGGCCCAAGTCGGCAGCGATCGCGATGCCATGCACGCCCTGCGTATCCGGAATGTCGCCGACAACCTCGTTCGAATCGGCGTCGAGCACGACGACGTGAGATCCGTGCGAAACGTAAACGCGTCGGGCCTCACTATCGACCGTCACGTAATCCCAGCCTTCGTCCCCCCCGACGGAGATGGTTTTTGTCAGGCGATACTGGCCCGCACCTGACTGAGCCGCAAGAGTGGCCACGAGAGAGAAGGCAGCGAGCACAACAAACGTAGCGTGTCTTTTCATGCCGGCTAATGGTCTCCTCTTGGTGAACTATCGCCAACAACCCAAGTGTTCGAATGAACCTAAACGCAGCATAAATGGCGCTACGGCGCGGGCGTTCGAGCAAACCGCCCTTCGCTGATAGTTAAAGCACTTAAGGGCTATTCGGCGCACCCCAAACTTTTCCCTGGGCAGCGGCCGCCGTGTACCGGGTATCTGGAAGGAGTACGCTTCCGCCGACACCTGTCGAAGTAATTATCCTAGGAACGCGTATATTATTACGCTTAATACCATCTTCACACTTTTTCAATCCTCTCAGCAACCTAACTACTACTAGGCTGCTCGGGATTGCCAAGTGCGGATAACTATACGATGGGCAAAACCAACTTGAGTGCAAACTTGACCGGCCTAGCGTGTGCCTGTTATCGGTTTACGGCTGACGAAGGCGCTCAGAAATGTTCCGTCCAGCTGCGGCGCTAAGGCATCTACCTCAAGGTTGTGAATCCAGGCCCTAGCTCCAAAGTTTTCTGGTCGGGCGAGCGCGCTCCATCTCTTCGGCATGCCCACTGTGTGTTTGTTCACTGGTACACACTTCGGGCCACAAAGGTATCATAAAGCTCTCCCAATTACTTCTGGGCTTGGGTTTTAACAGCCTCCTCCGGCGGACCCAGGTTCGGCGGCACTTCTCCGGTCAACGAATTCAGGAAAGCTTTCAGATCAGCGCGTTCTTGCCCGCTGAGAAAATCCAGGACATGAATTTCCCCGTCGAGATTGGGGTTCGAGTTCCCTGCTCCAATGTAGAAGTCGATGACATCCTTTAGATTCTTCAGGCTGCCGTCGCTCATATACGGCGCGGTTTGCGCGATGTTGCGCAAGGACGGCGTCTTGAATTTCCCCTTATCCGCTTCATTGTGGGTCACCGCATACAGCCCGACATCGGTGAACTGCCCCATATCGAATCCCACACCGACGTTATGGAATTGGTTATCGGTAAACAGGGCGTAGTTCTCTTGGATTGTATGGCAGGCTGCGCAATTACCCTTCTCCTTCGAGGTGAAGACCACGAAGCCGCGCTTAACCGAGTCATCTACGGCTTGTTCATCATGACCGTATTTCCAGCGATCAAAGGGTGAATTACCGCTAATCACGGTGCGTTCGAACGAAGCAATGCTCTTTTCCACCATTTCGTAGGTGATCGGCTTCGGACCCCATGCATTGGCAAACTGCTCACGGTAACTTGGGTCAGCATTCAATCGCTCCTCGACCGTAGCGAGGGTATTTGCCATTTCCACTGGGTTCTCGACAGGTCCCTCGGCCTGTTTTTCCAAGCTGGGCGCGCGACCGTCCCAGAACTGCACCTTAAAATAGGCGGCGTTGAGCACGGTCGGCGAATTCCGGGTTCCAGTCCTCCTTCCGACTCCTTGGGACACCGGCTTTGGATCGGCAAAGCCATATTGCGGGGCATGGCAGGTAGCACAGGAGACGGTGTTGTCCAGAGAAAGAATCGGATCATAGTAGAGTCGGCGGCCGAGTGCGATAGTTTCTGCCGTCGGCGGATTGTCCGGCGGAATCGGCACTGGCGGAAGCCCTAATGGCGCCTTGATGTGGACCGGCCTGCCAATTGGCAACAAGGGTGTGGTATTTGGGCTCTGGCTCTGAAGCAGCAAGGCTGAAGCCGCTATCGTGATGGGAAGGATAAGAAAGAATAGCTTTTGAGAATTCATGATCTCCTCCGTCGCACGCAAATGCATTTCGGCATTTGCATCTGCATCTGCACTGAAGTCCTGAGGATTGTGGGCAATCAAAATTTTATTGCGAAACTCGAATCTACTTCGTGATGGCTGTCACGCCTGAGTGAGAGGCTGATGCTGGCCTTGCTTCCTGCAGGGGATCCGGTTCTGATGTGGGGTATTTTCCGAGTGCCACTGTCCACCTCGATCCCCGAATACGTTCCATCTTCGCGTTCCGACCAGTGGCATGCGCTACCGGCGAGCTTTCTCGGATAGACTCTCGAGGCCTTTGACTTCTTCGTCCCCGTGTTTCTGCGAGCCGCAGATCCATCTCTAGCCTAAGCCAGTTTGATCTGGCGGCAGCGGGCAAGACCGGCGACCTTGCGAGCCGAAGGAACTGAGCCCTGATTTGAAGGAGACAACTCCAGAAGACCAGAGTCACTGTCAAGAGCCTCTTCTTGCGACCGCTCCAACACCGACAACGCATAGGAGAGCACCTCTAGGATCGGACCGATAGCTAGTGACGTTAGTTAACCTACGGCCACCATAGGGCAAGAATCTGGGAGGATGGGCCTGTTCCCGGCCGAAAGTTTTATGAGTTCTTTATGAACCTTTTATGCCAATTTCATTTCGAATACTTTTCAATGTTGCCATGGGAAGCCATGGTAACGCTGAGCGGCCGGAGCCTACTGTGCGAGTAAGCCTCTCCATCACAACGCGCGCTCCGCGAGCGGGCTGACGCACAGCGCCTGCCTTCCCTAGCAGTCCGTGGT
>JASHSL010000584.1 GCA_030040855.1 Terriglobales bacterium | reverse complement strand
CAGCGTCCGTTGGGAAGGATGCTAGTGCGGTTATTGTTGCATCTAACCGTCTAAGGAATAGACTAACAAAAAACTGAGAGAGACACCTCATGTCGAAAGCCTACGTCCTTCGAATTCTGAGTTGGGTCGTTCTAGGGGTGCTTCTTGGGTACCTGCTCGGCGCCAAGGCCACGGCACAAGTCTCATCCCCAGCTGATCAAGAGCAGGATCAGTCGGCCACGACTGTAAAAGTCAATGTCAACGTAGTGCAGCTCTTCTTCAACGTGAAAGACAAGAAGGGAGCTCTTATTCCCAGTCTGACCAAGGATGACTTTGCAGTGTTCGAAGATGGGAAGCCGCAGACGGTTAAATACTTTGCCGCGGAGTCGAACCTTCCTCTTACCCTCGGTATCCTGATCGATTCGAGTGGCAGTCAAACCCGGGTTCTCGACATGGAGAAGGAGGTAGGAGGCGATTTTCTTACCCAAATCCTGCGCGACAAAGACCTGGCATTTGTGATCAGCTTTGACGTGGACGTCGATCTGTTGCAGGACTTCACGAACTCAGTGCACGCGTTGAAGGTGGCGCTCAACAGCGCCCGCATCAACACGGCGGGAGGCGGCGGCACCGGCATTCCGGGCCTGGGTGGAGGTACGGTCCCGACCGTGGGCGCACCCCGGGGGACGCTGCTTTATGATGCGGTTTATCTGGCGGCGCATGATGAATTAGCGCAACAGGTGGGGCGCAAGGCGATGGTTCTGCTCACCGACGGCGAAGATCAGGGCAGCCAGCTGAAAATCAAGGACGCCATCGAAGCTGCCCAGAAATCCGACAGCATCGCCTACGTTTTGCTGTGCGCGGATCGGGCGTTCTACGGATTCGGCGGCTACAGCGGCGATCGTGAGATGAGAAAGCTCACCGAAGAGACCGGGGGACGGGTCATCGAGGTGGGCAATAAAATGGAAAAGCTGAAGGCGGGATTCGACCAGATCGCCAATGAGCTGCGCAGCCAGTACAACATTGGGTACACGCCCACGAATGCCAAATTGGACGGAACGTTCCGGAAGGTCGAAATCCGCGTCAAGAATAAAGATTATAAGGTTCAGTCGCGCACAGGCTATTACGCCGTAGCCAGGCAGGATTAGGTCGACCGGCCGAGGAGCTTGAACCGCAGCGACTCCGTCTCGCACTTCACCGAAAGCAAAGCGACTAGGGCCGCCGGGCCGCGCGGTTCTTGAGGGGAATCACGAACTTCAGCCCCGACCAGACCTCGTTCACAGCACAGACCTTGACATCCACCAAGCCGGCGGCAAGAGCGAATCCTCGCACCTGCTCTCCGCTAAGATCCGTGGACACCCCCGAGGCCTTCTTCGGCCAGCTCAGCCAAAGCATGCCTGCTGGGGCGAGCCGCCGGGCGATCCTTGGGAAATCTCGCTTGAGATCCGCCCCGGTCCTTGCAAAGATCATGGCAAAGTCGAGCGGCTCTCGGCTTGCTTTCACCACCCGACAGCGCGCCAAAACGTCCTGCAAGTCGGCTTCGACATCAGCGGGCAAGCCGATGAGGCAGACGCGCGACTGCTCCTTGATGCCGAGCTTCCGGGGCAAGGGAGTGCCGGAGTATCCGGCCACCAGGACCTACTGGGAGGGTGCGAACCAGCCGTGTCGGCTGCGCACGTGCAGGCCCTTGGACAGGGCGAGGATTTGGATGGTGCGATAGCGCCCGTCAGGCTGGAAATCTGCAGGCTTGTAGGAGATCGCATACTGGCTCCGCAGTTCCTCCTGAATGTTCGCGAAGTCATTGGCGACTTCTGTAAGTTGGAAGGGAACATAGGCACGGCCACCGGTAGCGTCGGCAATTCGTTCGAGGACTCTGTCTCCGTGGCTTCCACTACCGGAAAGATTGGTGCTGATTGTGTATACAACCACTTCGGCGCGCTGCGCCATCTCGATTGCTTCTTCCCGGGTCACGTGGCTCTGATTGTCGTCGCCATCGCTCAGCAAAATGACGGACTTGCGCACCGGCGTGTTGCGCTGGACCCGCAACAGCTTGTCGCGACAGGCAAAATAGAGCGCGTCGTATAGGGCGGTTCCCCCCCCGGGGCGAAGCATGCGCACTCCAATCGACAGGGCTTCGGTATCGTCCGTGAAATCCTGGGTGACTTCGGGAGTGACGTCGAAGCCGACCACAAAGGCACTGTCATAACTGCGCCGGATGGTTTGATTGAGAAACTCGACCGCGGCCTCCTGCTCGAACTTGAACCGGTCCCGCACGGAATTGCTGGCATCGATGAGCAAACCCAGGACCAGGGGCAGGTCGGTCTCAGCACGAAAGCTGCGGATCTCGGCGGCCGGCTTGGCATCATCGATGATCCTGAAATCTTCCTTCTTCAGGTCCCTGACGTAACGCCCGTGCTTGTCGGTTACGGTAAAGACCACATTCACTTCATTGACCGTACGGCGAATCGTAGAGAGGGTTTCGTCCCCCGGAGCGGAGCTCGCAGCGTTTGCGTGGGCAGCCGGCGGCGGGGTCGGGGTGACGCTGGTGTCCGCAGGCTTCTCCGACGGCGGGATCGGAGCGGTCTTGACGCTCGCGGCAGGTTGCGCCTCCGCGTTGGGGGTAGGCTGGGCAACCGGCGGAGGAGGAGCCGGCGGCGGTGGCGGAGCCTGTTGTTTGGTCGCCGAAGGAGCGGTCGGCAAATCCTGGGGTGACTGGCTTTGCCCCAGGAACGCTGCCGCCAGCAGGAAAAGCGTTGCGAAAATCAATCCCCAGAAACGACACTTCATGGATACTCAATTATAGCCCGCGGCCCAAGTGTGAGACTGGCAAACAGAGTTCGCCTTGCGACGGCATGAAATCACTTCCGTAACCTGCCCTTCTGCCGGCCCTGGTTCAGACCTCGCCCTCGGCTCCGGCGTCGGGCGGAGCCAAGCCAGCCTTCGGGCCCTTGCCGAGAAGGACTCTCGACAGCTGGCTCAATACCAGGCCCAGGGCAAGCAGGGCCGCCACCCAAACCGCAAAGACCGTATGGACCACCCAGGACGGCGCTTCGCCCACCCGCCGGAGCAAAAAGGGAAGAAAATTCCAGGTCGTGATGTGAACATAATCCCAGGGATCCTGGCGCATGGCGTCATTGACCAGCCCCCACGGTTCCATCCGGCCTAAGGCAAAGGCCAGAATGTTTTTGCAGCGCAGAGCGATGACAAAGGTTGGGTGGCCCAGCGTCTCCATCTGGTAGATTTCGAGCGGCAACCAAAAGGCAAGCGACGCAGCTTCGACGATCGCACTGATGGCGATCAAGGCCAGACCCGCTCTCCAGATCCACCGGCCCAGCTGGGCGCGATAGCGTAACCATAAGG
>JASHSL010000583.1 GCA_030040855.1 Terriglobales bacterium | reverse complement strand
TAGTAAACCGAGTACACCATCTGGTCGTCATTATCGTCGTGAACGTTCCATTTCACCCCGACCGAGTCACGGTCGTGCACGGGAGTGGGAGGGCTATCAAAGTGCGGCTGGTTACTGTCTGTGCTGGCTACCTTGGGCAGAGACTGATAGCGCACTGCGACTTGCACGGTGACATCGTCAAATTCCGGCGGCACATTTTTGGGCAAGTAGTTGAGCCGCACGCTATCGAGCCGCGGCGAGGGATTTCCGGAGTACATCACGGCCTTCCATTGAATGAAGCGCGCCGGAGGAGCGTTGACCAGCCCCTCCTTTGCGAAATCGACCGCCTTCCAGGCGCTCCAGTTGCGATCCGGATTATCCACATTGCCGCTGCGCGCGAACAGTTCCACCTTGCCCGCCCCGCGGAATTCAACGCGCCCCCAGCGCGAAAAAATGTGCGCATCGAACACGTCGCTGGTGTAAGTGCCCTCGGCGGCCGAGTTCGCACTCACCAGAAATACCTTGCCCAAGTTGCTGGTGGCCACGTACAGCCCGCCATGGAGTGCGGGGGTGAAGGCGGTGACCTGGCTGGCCGCGGCCGTGAGCAGATCGCGGAACGCACCCGTGGAGTCGACCGCGAAGATTTGTCCGTGATTCCCGGTGCCTGCGAGCAGGCGGCCGTGGCCGTCAAAGGCCAGAGCATAAACCAAATCTTCTCGTGAGCTCCAAATCCGCGCCGGCGAACCGTCGGGAGAGATGCGATAGATCTCCGAGCCTCCGGTGGGTGTGGCCGAGGGATTGCCGAGGGCGATCGGCACGGCGCTCGGGCCGGCCCCTGCGCCTGAGGGCGGTGTCTGCGGACCGGTTCCGCCGACCGGCGTGCTCGACATGGGGATGGAAAAGCCCGTGGCCCCGGCTCCGCCATGCTTCTCACCCGCACCTGCCACATAGATATTGCCGTCAGGCCCGATCGCCAGAGCGGTGATTTCTTTTTTCGGCGCGCTGTACAGGACAAAGCTTTCGCCGCTCGGAGAGATTCGATAGACCAGCCCACTCCCATCCGAACCGGCGATCAAATTGCCCTTCTGATCGAAGGCGAGCACGCGAATATGGGTTTCTTCGCTTTTGAAAAAAACCGTATGCTGTCCTTGGGGAGTGATGCGGAAAATCTGTCCTTGATCTCCGGTTGCGGCATACAGATTTCCCGCCTCATCGACGGCCAGATCCCAGATGTATTTGCTCCCGGGATCGAAATAAACCGAGGAACTCCATTCCGAATCCCCATCCCGCGCGCTGCCTTCGGTTTTCTTTGCCGCCTCAGTGCCGCGTACCAGCTTGTAGATCTTGCCGTCCGGATTGGTGGCGGCATAGATTACACCCTTTGGATCCACCACCAGAGCCTGGACTTGCAGCTCCTGGGGAGCAAAGATCACGGTGGACTTTCCCTCCGCGATGCGATAGATGCGGGCGGGAGACCCGGCGGCGGCGTAGAGCGTGCCGTCGCGGTCAGCGGCAATCGACCAGATGTAGGTGGACGGGGTCGTGGCCAGGGGGGTGAACGCCGGAGCTAGCTCGAGACCACCCCCGCTCAAGATGGCGACCCCCTGGGCCGTACCTTTCACCAGCGCATCAAAGTTGGACTGTTCCCAGGAGCGCGTGCCTTGGGCGACAGCAAACCCCGAGAGTGAAACGAGACAGAAAAGAATCGAGCATCGTGCAAGGCGGATTGCCAAGTTCAAACCTCACAGACAGATTTCAAAGGAAATCCTAGATTAGCATGGCGTTGCTTGCCGATCGCCGGCATTCCCCCCACGGCGCCGTCGAATTCGCGCCTTGCGCCGAGAGATTGTGAGGAGAAAATAACTACGGCGACCGCCCACTATTTGATATTGATCGTCAGTACCTGGGCGCCGACCACCACATAGTCCAAGGGTGGAGTGGCCGCCTCACTGACCGAGGACTCGTTCGACACCACCATGTCCTGCGTACCCCGCATGCCATCCATCACGTTCATGATCGACAGCGGAAGCGACGGCATGATCTTGTCGGCGATCATGGCTTCCGGATCGGCCTCGAGCAGCGACACGTAAACTCGGTTATTCACCCGCTCCTTATTGAGCAGAGCGATGGTCGAAGCCAAATCCAACTTTCGCGCCATGAAGGAGCCGCTATGGCTCAGGTGGTCGAGGGTGTCGCCATCGCTGACCAAGATTCGCAGCGGACCTTTCGAGGCAGAAGTTGGAATGGTAATGGGGATCTGTTCCAAGATGCCTTCGCCGCGATAGGGCTGCAGCAAAGCTTCGATGGTGATGTCATCGCCGGGCCGGGCTTCGACGATATCGGTGCGGGCACTCTCCAGGCGGGCCCAGCGGTGATCGTGAACCAGATCGAAGTCGAGCTGGATGCCGACAATGTCCGCCGTCTTGTAGGGATTGTCGTAGATTCGGCTGAAGCGTTCCCCCAACGAGGTGGCTGCCAGCATGGCGCTCGGCGGCCCGCTCTCGAGGGCGGCGAACATGTTTTCCAGTGCGACGTCGGGGTAACCTTCCACGCGGATGCGGCCCTTCATCCGGTAGGTCGTTTCCTCTCCGTATTCGTTCACCCCATGCAAGGCATTGAACACGGTCGCCATCATGGCAACCGGACTGAGGCGCGCGTTATTCAGGATTTCGTAGTGAAACTGCTTATCGCTCGACTCACTGCGGATGGTGAGCGTGACCGGGATCATCTCCGCTTTCTTGCCGAACTCGCCCAGTATGCCGTTGTGGCGGTCCTGGACAAAAGCGCCTACCGATTCGGTGGCATTCACGATCTTGAACGCCTGGAGCGGGGAAGCCAGGGTGGCCAGCACCTGAGCCTTGGTCATGGGCAGATCCACCATGCCAAACTGCATCAGGGGATGACCGCAAGCCAACAAATGATCGGCGTTGAGGTAGGTGACCGTGCAGGTGGCAGCAATATCCATGTCGCCCCGCACCAGGATTGCGCTCACCGCCGAACCAGGCTGGAGAGGCTCCACTTGGCGTTCGTCGCTGACCGAACCGGTGCCCATGACCGGCACAATTCCAGCCGAGGCAAACTGGGAGGCAAAACGTTGAATCGTGTCCTCGGAAAATCCGCTAAAGACGAGAGGGGTGTCGATCGGAGCGAGATAGTTGGCGTAGGCCTGAGCCGACGAGGGCTCGACCCCGGGGCTGGCGGTCTTGCTCGACAGGTTCGCACCGGCTTTCGCTTCGACGGCAGCGGGCGCGGGGCTGCGGTCCATGGCATTAATTTCGAGCATCTCCTCGATCGGCGTCACTCCGGCGATCGGCTCTTTCGAGAATTCACCGATGCGGAATGCCACCGCCCCGGCGAGCTTGCCATTCAGATAAACCGGGCTGCCGCTCATTCCCGCCACCACACCGTTATATTCGGCCTTGGCGCCACCCAGGCGCACCAGAATGACGTCCCCCTTGGGCCCGTTGGCGTTCTTTAGCACGCCCAAGACTTCGACCTGCATGGCTTCCGGCTGGGTGCCTTGAAACACGGTATAGGCGACCCCGCGCATTCCTGCATGAATCTGGCTTACGGCAATCGTGTCAACGGGCTTAGAGTTTTGGGCGATGAGAGAAGCTGAAAAGCAGAGAACGACCGCGGCCAGAAAGGCACGTCCCATTCCTATTTTCCCCGGAAGATAACCCACACATCCCCGAACGCAAGGCTTAGATTGGGCTTGGTTTTGCCCGCGGAAGGCTCGCAAAAACGCGCGCAAAACATCCCCATAGCAAAGCACTGCGTCTATACTAGCATAGGGTGTAGCTATGCCTTCAAAGTTTTCTTTTCGATCCGCCGTAGCGGAGGCGTCGATCCGGGTCTGGCTTAGGGGACTGGGAATGGCCGTCCTCGGCTTGGGCATCTTCGCTGCGCAAACCCTTGCAGCGCAAGCCCAAGACCAGAGCCAGACGCCTGCGCCCAACCCCAACCAGCAGTCCGCCCCGCCCGAGGCGGGTGGCCCGGACTCCGAGGTTGGCCCTTATGCGGTGCCAACCAAAAAAGAAGAGCCCCCTCCCCCGCCGCCCCCTCCTAAGCCCAAGAAGATTGAAGGGATGCCGGACTATTCTATCCAGGTCAACGTGCCCCTGGTGGAAGTTCCCGTCATGGTCACCACGAAGGACGGACAGTTCATCTCGAATCTCAAGCAAGAAAACTTCAAGATCTTCGAAGACGGCGTGCAACAAAACATCAGCAACTTCACCATTTCCGAGGCCCCGATCACGGCCGTGCTCTTGGTCGAATACGCCGCCACCAACTATTCGTTCATGAGGGAAGCCTTGCAAGCTTCCTACAGCTTTGCCCACAGCTTGAAGAGGGATGACTGGGTGGCGGTCGAATACTACGACATGAAACCGCAGATTCTCGTCGATTTCACCCAGGACAAGAGCGCAATCTACGGGGCGCTCAACCAGTTGCGCATCCCGGGGTTCTCCGAGACCAACTTATTCGACGCCCTCTACGACACCTGCGATCGCATAGACCGGGTGGAGGGTCATAAGTACATCATTCTGATCTCTACCGGCTTTGACAGCTTCAGCAAGATCAATCTCGACCAGATCACCAAGAAGATCAAGGCCACCAAAGACGTGACCATCTTTCCCATCAGCATTGGCTGGACCCTGCGGGAATTCTGCGAGGTCAACCATTGCACCGGGGCCACGCGCGGCATGGGCATTCCGGTCACGCAGATGGATTATCTGCAAGCCGATAACGAAATGCAGACCTTCGCGCGTCTGACCGGCGGGCGCTTTTACCAGCCGCGCTTTCAGGCCGAATACCCCGAGATTTTCCAGAGTATTGCCGGGGACATCCGCAACCAATACCAGATCGCGTATCATCCCACCAATCAGAAGCTCGATGGCTCCTACCGCAAACTGAAGGTGGAAGTGACTGCCCCCGACGGCGGGCCGCTCAAAGTGCGCGATCAGAAGGGTAAGGACGTGAAATATCAGGTCATCGCGCGCGAGGGATACACCGCAAAGCGCGTGGTGGAATGACGTCCGACAACTCGCCGGTTAGTGCACGTGGAAGAACCGGTCAAAAACCAGCAGCAGTCCAGCCCCTAAGAAGACAACCAGAGCCGTGGCGACCCCCGGCTCGCGATTGACTTCCGGCATCAGATCGGAAGCCGCAACGTAGATGGTGACCCCCGCCGAGAGCGGCAGAGCAAAGCTTACCTCCCGTCGCAGCGCCGCCATGACGACTACGCCCGCGAAAGTGGCCGCGCCTAAAATCGCCGAGGCTCCCCAGGCCACACCTCGGCTCCGTCCGCTCGCCAGCATCACCGAAGTGATGGTGAAGCCTTCGGGAATTTTGTGGAGGAAGATGGCAACGAAGATAATCCAACCCAGCCACTTGGACACGAGAAAGCCCGAGGTGATCGCAATCCCGTCAAAGAAAGTGTGCATCGTCAGCCCGAGCAGCACGGAATACCCCTTGTGGGCTTCGACGAACACGTCTTCATGGGTCTCCTCCCCAAAATGAAAATGCGGCGTGACCGTATGTTCGAAAAAATGAATGATCAGGTAACCCGCCAGAACCAGAAAAGCGGCATCTTTGCCGCGCAGCTGGAGGCTTGCCGGAAAGACTTCGACGATCGAGGTGGCCAGCATGAATCCAGCCCCCAGGGCCACAAAGTATTTGAGGTACGAGCGGTCCCAGTGTTTCTGCACGATGATCGCACCGCCGAAGACATTGGCCAGGGCAGCCGTGAGGCCGAGCAGAAGACTGAGAGCCATGGTATTCATGGGCGCGGGAGGATGATACCAGTTCTCAGTTTGGGTTCCGGAGGACAACCGGGCTTCTATGCGCTATGCCGAATATGCAGGACGTCTCCATCCTCGACCACGTAATCTTTGCCCTCCAGACGAAGCGTGCCGCGGCTCCGGGCGTTCGCTTCCGAACCGGCTTCGAGCAACTTGTCCCAGTGGATGACCTCGGCGCGGGTAAAGTGCTTTTCGAGATCGGAGTGAATGGCCCCGGCCGCTTGGACCGCCCGGGTATGGGCGGGAATAGTCCAGGCGCGGCATTCGTCTTCTCCCACGGTAAAAAATGAGACAAGACCCAGCAGGGAATAGCTGGCGCGGATCAGGCGTACCAGGCCGCTTTCCTTCAAGCCGTAGCTGGCCAAAAATTCCAGGGCATCGGCCTCGCTCATATCCACCAGTTCGGCTTCGATCTTCCCGCACACCGCGGCAGCCGCTCGGTGGGGACGGGAGGCAACTTCGGAAAGGCCGAACTTATCCACCGAGGCTCCCAGATCCCTGCCTAGGTCGGGACTCTCGCTCACATTCAGGACATAGAGA
>JASHSL010000582.1 GCA_030040855.1 Terriglobales bacterium | reverse complement strand
AATTTGCGCAAGAAAGTAAGACTGTGGCTTGGCGAACATGAACCCGTGGCTCGATAATTTCGGCTGTTCTTCTCGATGGATTGCTCCTCCTGAGCGCTACCGCTGTTGCGTGTTTGCCTGCGCCGCACACTCATTCGAAGCAACCAAGTGGACGGGAAAAGCCAACGATTCGCGTTGCTTCGAAACAGGCCACGGCGGCCGATCCTAAGAGTGGCCAGCGGTCTCAACACGCCCTGCCTTGGGCGCTCTCGGTTGCTAGGCACCTGAGAGAGGACCTATCATATTGGGTTCGAGCTTTTTCGGTTGTCACACGCAGCGGACACTCGGGTTCGTCTCCTTGATCCATCTTGATGCCGACGGCGGTGACGGCCACCGCAAGCAACAGTGTCGTGTGCCAGCGAGACGATGGCGCGATGTCTCGCTGGCCACCAGATGAATCACTTTTCAAGAGGGAGGATCCTTGGTGAGCGAAATCGGAACAAGCGAAACACAATTGGAGAGAAACATGACGAGTGAAAGCAAGTGCCCGTTCACGGGCGGAACCCCCGCACACACGAACCGTGACTGGTGGCCGAACCAATTGAATCTTCAGGTTCTGCACCAGCACTCCACCCTGTCCAATCCGATGGGCGAGGAGTTCGACTACGCCAAGGAATTCAAGAGTCTCGACCTGAATGCCGTGATCAAGGATCTTCATGCCTTGATGACGGACTCGCAGGATTGGTGGCCGGCCGACTTTGGCCACTACGGGCCACTGTTCATTCGGATGGCGTGGCACAGCGCAGGCACGTACCGCATTGGCGACGGCCGCGGTGGTGCCGGAGCCGGACAGCAGCGCTTCGCGCCGCTCAATAGCTGGCCCGACAACGTGAACCTCGACAAGGCACGCCGCCTTCTGTGGCCGATCAAGCAGAAATACGGCCGGAAAATCTCGTGGGCCGACCTTATGATTCTTGCCAGAAACGTTGCCCTGGAGTCGATGGGCTTCAAGACGTTCGGCTTTGGCGGAGGGCGCGAGGATGTCTGGGAGCCCGAAGACGTCTACTGGGGCCCCGAAGGCAAATGGCTGGCGGACGAGCGCTACAGCGGCGACCGTGATCTTCAGAATCCGCTCGGTGCCGTGCAAATGGGTTTGATTTACGTGAATCCGGAAGGGCCGAACGGCAAGCCGGATCCGGTCGCAGCGGCCAGGGACATTCGCGAAACCTTCCGCCGTATGGCGATGAACGACGAAGAAACGGTCGCGCTCATTGCCGGCGGGCACACCTTCGGCAAAACCCACGGCGCCGGCGATGTGGCCCTGGTAGGCCCAGAGCCGGAAGCCGCCAGTATCGAGGAGCAAGGGCTCGGCTGGAGCAGCAAATTTCGCACGGGCAAAGCGGGTGACGCGATCGGCAGCGGCCTGGAAGTTACTTGGACCACGACGCCTACGAAGTGGAGCAACAACTTCTTCGCGAACTTGTTCGGCTACGAATGGGAACCGAGCAAGAGCCCGGCTGGTGCGCATCAGTGGAAACCGAAGAACAACGGAGGTGCGGGTACGATCCCGGATGCGCACGATCCGTCAAAGCGTCGCGACCCATCCATGCTCACCACGGATCTCTCCTTGCGGGTCGACCCTGCTTACGAAAAGATTTCACGGCGGTTTTACCAGCATCCGGATCAGTTTGCAGACGCGTTTGCCCGGGCGTGGTTTAAGCTGACACACCGCGACATGGGCCCGATCGTGCGTTATCTCGGGCCGCTCGTTCCGCAGGAGACGCTGCCGTGGCAAGACCCGATCCCGGCGGTGAATCATTCGCTGATCGGGGAGAAAGACATTGCTGCTCTCAAGGCGAAGATCCTCGCCTCTGGCCTGTCCGTTTCCCAGTTGGTCTCGACGGCTTGGGCGTCGGCGTCGACGTTCCGCGGCTCGGACAAGCGCGGTGGAGCAAACGGCGCGCGCATTCGCCTCGCGCCGCAAAAGGACTGGGAAGTCAACCAGCCGGGTGAGCTGGCGAAGGTGCTTCAGAAGCTCGAGGCGATCCAAAAGCAGTTCAATGCTTCACAGTCTGACGGGAAAAAGGTATCGCTGGCTGACCTAATCGTTCTCGGCGGCTGTGCCGCGATCGAAAAAGCCGCGAAGGGCGCCGGGCACGACGTGAAAGTGCCGTTCACGCCAGGGCGCATGGACGCGTCGCAAGAGCAAACCGACATCGAGTCCTTCGCCCCGCTCGAACCGACTGCTGACGGGTTCCGCAACTATCTCCACCCCAAGCACCGTCTATCGGCGGAGGAGCTATTGGTGGATCGGGCGCAATTGCTGAAGCTGACGGCGCCTGAGATGACAGTTCTCGTCGGTGGCCTGCGCGTGCTGGGCGCAAATGCCGGGAAGTCCACACACGGCATCTTCACCCAGCGGCCGGAGACGCTAACGAATGACTTCTTCGTCAACCTGCTCGACATGAGCACGGAATGGCATCCGTCCGCTGGCTCGCAAGGCGTATACGAGGGGCGCGACCGGAAGACCAACAAGGTCAAGTGGACCGGCACCCGCGTCGACCTGATCTTCGGATCGCACTCCCAACTGCGTGCCCTCGCGGAAGTCTATGCGTGCGCGGACTCCAAGGAGAAGTTCCTGAAAGACTTCGTGGCGGCGTGGACCAAGGTGATGAACCTCGATCGCTTCGACCTCGTGCGGAACGGTCGGCGGGCTGTTTGATCGCAGCCCTGACCCAGAATCTGGTGATCAGGGCAGATCGAGGCCAGGCAAAATCTACGAAGGCCGCGGAAGGACCTTTCGCAGATAGTATTTCTCGTGTGGTGTGCACACCGGAGCCGCAGGTCGGGCAACTGCGAGAACTTCCGACACTACCCTTCCCCCGTCCGGCTGGAATAACGATCGGTGCTAATAGCGGAAGGGTCGCTCTTCGTGGCTGGTCCAGAAGTAGGCCAGGATGATAACGCTGGCGGCGGCCGCGTACGCACACCACACCGAGGTGAAGGCATACCGCTTAACCGCCATCACAATCAGCAAGATCGCCAAGTTGGCCGCACCGAAAACCACCATCATCCGGATCTGCGAGAAAAACAGCGAGCCACACGTGACGATGACGTAGAGCAACGCAACCAGAGTATGGTTGGTCGCTTGATTGATGTATACGATGCTGTTTCGCTCAACATAGAGTTGCAGAGGAAACGCGGTGAGTGCCCACAAAATATAAAGAGTAACTGCTCCGCCGAGCACGACGAACGGCAGCATCCGCTGGCGGCTTCTCGCATTCGGCTCGAACAACAACACGCTGAGCGGCGCCAACAAAGGCAAAAGCCCCTGTGCATAAAGCATGAATGCCGCGCCCATGTTATGGGCTACCGCAGGCGAAAGGATCCCATCCAATCCCAGCCAGACAAATCCTTCAATGAACTGGTGAATCGCAAACAACATGGGCATGGCGGCAAAGAGCAGTTCGCGTCGGTGCTTGACCTTCGTCAACGTGGCCACCCCGGCGGCACCGAGAACTGAGCTGCCCGCGAAGTTCACTGTCGCTGAAAAACACACGGCTCGACCTTTCCACTGAAAGCATGTCACTTATCTTCGCGTCACGCAAAGCATTTTTCGTGAGAGGGATGAATCTGGCCCTTCGAGTCGGTCACCGAGGCGATGATGCGACTGGAAGCGAAAATTGCTTGTGCAGCAGATGTGCCGCAGGTTTTTGTGACCTGATCGGTAAGCTTTTGCAAACATGTTGCACGGGTTAGAGCCTTGCACGGCATCAGATAAACGATGCAGCCTTGCTCAATTAGCTTCACTCCCGCCTGCCAGCGCGATGGTTTAAAGATTGTCAAGCTGAGCTGGCCGACGAATGATCCACAAGGCGATCAGAACTGACGGAAAGACAAGGATCAAAAGACTCCATCCAGCGCACCTGAAAATCACCAATCCATCACCGGGGCTTCCCCTGCCCGTCGGATCGGGTGGAAGCAGAATGCCGCCAACGAAGAAACCAAGCACGGCTCCTACAATCGGTCCGAAGATTACCACGCAAAGAGCCTTTACCAATCTCATAAGGGCACTCTAATGTGTTCCACCTTTTTCCCGGTGACCCGATTTCTTTGGTTTCTCCGGTAGTTTCACCTTGAGCACGTCGGCGATCACTTCCTTGAACGCAAGCGGGATGTGCGGATCGGCTTGGTGTTCGTTACCCTTTGTGGCTCGTTTGGATTTTTCAGGCGTTGGCCCTAGGGACGCGGATAGGACACAAATTGGTACAATGCCAGGTTTTTAAATTGACAAACCAAAGGGTTAGGCTGGAGCCGACGGGCTTGAACCCGTGACCAGCTGATTACGAATTCTCGGCAGAAACGCGGCGCCGCGTAACCCCATTTGTTCTCAGTAGCACGCAACAGCACGCAAAGTTACCGCGTTTGTCAGTTAACGGACGGCGAATTAAATCAATTTGCAGATTTCGGCCTTTGCTTTACGTGCCCTCGGCCGTTCCAAAAATCATCTCTTGCTGCCGCAGATCATTAAAATAGTCTCGCCGAACTCGGCAGAAGGCCCGCTTAGCCTTCGCCACTATACGAGAACAACCCTTGAGAACGCGCCCAGTCTCATCAACCAAACCATTCTCCGGACCGGCCACGGATAGAGTCGCTTCTTCGCCATAAAAAATCTATCTCCTTCGTTTCCAAGGGCTTCCGGTGTTCATTACCAATTGCTCCAAGCCTCCAGATCGCCTGAGGAGTTCGACAAAGAAGGAAGTCACAGCGGCGTAAAATTACAAAACTTTTACCCACCATTGACATTGTATTGATAAGAGCGAACATGCAGCGGCGCACACTACGTCTGTGGAAAGAAGATGAAAAGGTTCGCATTAGCTATAAGGACAGGACGAAGCCAGCCCGATCAACACTAGGCCCTCAACATTAGAAAGGAGATTCGCATGGTAAGCATTTCGGCGGACAATTCTGCGCACAAGATTTCAACCGCCTTCACTTTCTGTTTACTGGTGATGTTGGCTGTGGTTGTTTGGCTGCCCGTGGCGCTTGCCCAACCGAGTGGAGCGGAGGGATGGAGTCACGAGCATTTCTTTGTACTCGACAACCCCGGCGATCCGAGTTTCAATCAGTTGCTTGGTATCAGCGACGAACGGATTATCGTCGGCTATTTCGGCGATGGCACGATCATTGCGAATAATGGCTATGTGCTGGTTCCCCCCAATCACTACTCTTTAGAGAACTTCACTAACTTGCCGTCCGGTGACTTCGCCTCACAGACACAGGCAATCGGCATCAACAACCAGAAATTTCCCGATATCGTGGGCTTTTACACGGACAATGCGACCGGGTTTACCAATGGTTTCTTGGATGCTGATGGCACTCAATCGACTGTCGACGACCCCGAGGGTTCTCCGCCCAACGTCACAACGCCAGTCCAAAATCTGCTCGGCATAAACGATTTTGCCAAGGCGGCGGGCTTCTGGACGGACAACGATGGCAACGAGCATGGCTTTGTTGTCGAACTCAACATTGAGTCGCCCAGTGCCTCGAAGTTCATAGAGATTCCACCGTCAACTTTTGCCGGCGCGGTTGCGACCCAGGCCAGCAACATCACTGATAGGGACGACGTGTGCGGCTTTTGGACGGATTCCAGTAATAATAATCACGGTTTCTTTGGCCGTCTCGGTCAGATATTCTCTACGTTCAATGTCAAAATCAAAGGCGTGACTGCTCCCAGCACGTCACCTTTTGGCTGCAATAACAGAGGTGAGATTGTCGGTTCGTTCACCGATAGCAGTGGGAAGGTACACGGTTTCATCTTCGCCGACGGGAGGTTCTTTCAGTTTGATGCCCCGGGTTCATCGCAGACAGCGGTATTTGGCGTCATGGGTACTACCATCAACGGCATCAACGACCGGGGTGATATCGTCGGATTCTATTCCGATGGCAGCAAAGTGAACGGGTTCGTGAACTTCGCGCCGAGCAAGGACAATTGACCGAAGGGGGGAACGGCGCCGGGCGATGTAACGCTTTCACCGTCGACGCAAAGCAGCCAACATCGCTGTGCCAAGGTTATCTCACTGCAGTCACCCACAACGGGCAGTACGTTGACGGTGACATCTGCTTGTAGATGCCGCCTGCGGTGTCCCAGGCGTGAACGACCAGTCTTGATGTAATACGCCGTCGTCGTCGCAACCTTGGAGTGTCGCAGGATTCGTCCGTCTCAAAGTGAAGGCTGCCGCGGCGGCCAAGTGAGTGCAGAACGAGCGCGCGAAGGCCGCCACCATCCCCTCCAAATGCAGCCAATCTCGACCTGGGAACACTCGTATGCTTTTGCTGGCGGTTGGCTGGTGATTTTGCATGCATTTTGCTGGGCTTTCCCCGGAAGGCGCCAGAGAGGGTCATGATGAGAATCCGAATTCAGTTCACGCTCGAACTGGCAATAAGGGGCCCGGCATCGTCGTGTTTCCCAGCCAATACCCGGCGCTTCGGCCCTGGTTCGGCCACATACAGCACCCGATCCTGCTGCAGATCGTGCCGGCGCAGCCCTGAGAATTTTCGGCCAGCATTTCTGGTGCTCGCTAGCCCAAGGCTAGGGATTCGCTTTTGCTGCTTCAGGGTTGGGGACGGTAGGCCGCAAACTGACGATCTTTTTGTAACAATCCTGGAAGCGATTCCACGTAACGTTTAAGTTGCGGACGCCAAAACCAGTCATAGTGGAATTGACGCATTTCAGAAACGGCCTCCGCGACTGGTTTATGCTCGACGGCAATGCGGTATGCGGCGATCATGACTCCTGTACGATCTGCGCCGCGCCGACAATGAACAAATATCTTGGTCTTCGGGTTCGCGCGAACCAAGTCGAGAAATTCCACAATTTGGGCACTTGAGGGATGGTGATTTGCGCTCCAGGGAATTCCGACGTATTTGATTCCGAGGGATTCAACTTGGTGCTTCTCGGTCGCCATTTCCGCGCGGTCATCGCGGAAATTGACGATCATTTCCATCCCCATCGCGCGCAGCTCGTTGAATCCATCCGAGGTTGGCTGGCCTCCGCGGTAAAGGTTTTCTGTAACGCGACCGAAATTGGGGAGGCCTTGTGGTTCCTTTCCCGTCTGGCACCACGAGGCGTGTGTTCCAGCAACGAGCGACACGACTGCCAAAATGCGGGCAACTACCATCATTCGACAGTTGATCTGAGCCATCTGGACGACGAGAAAAGGATCGGTCGGCTGCGCGTGCGCTGACTGTACGATGCGTTCCGGAGAATAAAAAGTTGTCTCTCCTCTTGCCACCAACTACACTCGGAGCTCGGCAGTCCCGGCATCAGCCGCAAATGTCCCAAGGCAGTTTCACCCCCACGCGCCCCATGTTCGCGGCACTGGCTGTGTAGAGGTGCGGCATGCAGATCGCAATGAGAGTGTCATGCCCGCCCGTTCGACAAACAAGGATTCCCAGCTTGCCCGGCATTTTAGGAGACAAAAGCCAAGTTGGAATATCCGCTCCTCTTCATG
Organism: Terriglobales bacterium; assembly: GCA_030040855.1. Lineage (GTDB taxonomy): Bacteria > Acidobacteriota > Terriglobia > Terriglobales > Acidobacteriaceae > JAFAGX01. The sequence goes on along the minus strand of JASHSL010000582.1, from coordinate 508 downwards.
GATTTTGAAAACGTGAATCCGGTGATCCCAAGATTTTCAGACATGCACCCCTGCGACCATTTGCCGTTCCAATGGTCGGTTCACGTGCAAACGGTGCCCAGTGCAGAGCCAGAGCACGACGAGTTCCTGTTGCGCCATGGGGATGTTCGCACACGCTACAAATCTGCAGCCAAGCCTATACTCATGCAGAAGCGGGAAGCCGTGGGGAAGTTGGCGAAGATGGTCCTGCCGAAGCAGTGGAGCGCAAGACAATTTAACTATCGCCTCTGCGGTCGGTCCAAGAGCCTTCTTCTGCCCGACCAGCACCACCAGCCGCTTGCCCCGTATGATGCCAGTGTAAGTGAGGTTCCTTTGCAGCAGCATATAGTGCTGCGTAGCAAGCGGTATCACTACTGCCGGGAACTCCGACCCTTGCGACTTGTGGATGGTGACCGCATAAGCCAGGGAGACTTCATCCAGTTCGCCGAAATCGCACTTCACTATCCGGTCATGGAAACGGACAGCAACC
>JASHSL010000581.1 GCA_030040855.1 Terriglobales bacterium | reverse complement strand
GGACCACAGCGTAGGTTTCGCGACTTGCAGTACAGGCGGCTGGGGCAAGGAGTAAACTCTCTGCCCAGCGGTCTATGGAGTGCTCGGTAGCGAGCTCATCGATTCGACCTATACACCATGCCTGATTCCAAGATCTGGGTCAGCCAGCTGAATGCGCGGCGGGAGATCCGCTCGCCCTTCCCGAAAACCACGGTTCGCTTCTACGACACCACCCTGCGCGACGGTGAGCAGACGGTCGGGGTCGTGTTTTCCCCGCAACAGAAGCTGGAGATCGCGTGCAAACTCGACCAGCTGGGAGTGAGCCGGATCGAAGCCGGCTTTCCTCGCGTTTCCCCCGAAGACGCCAAAGCCATCGAACTCATCCGGACAGCCAATCTCAGCGCTGAGGTGTGGGGCTTCTCGCGGGCGGCGAGAGAGGATCTTAGAGAACTGTTGCGCTTGCAGCTGTGCGCTTCTGTCGTGGAAGCTCCGACCAGCGACCTGAAGTTGCAGGCTTATGGTATGTCACGGGACGATGTGTTAAAGCGGGTCGTGGATGCGGTCTGCTATGCGCGGCAAAACGGCATCCGCGTAGCTTTTTTTGCTGTGGACGGTACGCGCAGCGACCTGGATTTTCTTCGGCAGATCTATCTGGCTGCGCTCGAAGCCGGCGCCAGCGAGATCGTGGTGGCAGATACACTGGGGGCTTGTGGGCCGGAAGCGGCCGAATTTCTGGTTTCTCAGGTTTGTATTTGGATTGGGGCTGGGGTACCCGTGCACTGGCACGGTCACAATGACTTTGGTTTGGCGACGGCCTGCGCGGTGGCAGCGGTTCGAGGCGGTGCCACCTGGATCCAGGGGACGATGAATGGTATGGGCGAGCGGGCCGGCAACGCGGATATCGCGGAAATTGCTCTCGCCCTGCGCTGCCTCTACGAAGTGCCGGTTGCGCTGGACCTCGGGAAGACACCCGAGGTCTCCGAGCTGGTTGCCCGCGCCGCCGGTTATACGTTGGACGCCTGGAAACCTTTAGTGGGGGAGAACCTTTTTGTGCGGGAAAGCGGCGCCGTGGCCAGCCAGTTCCACCTTCCGGAAGCGATTGAGCCGTACTCCTCCGAACTGGTCAACGCTCGGCGCAAGATCGTGCTGGGCAAAAAAAGCGGGCTCGATAGCCTCGATTGGAAGTGCAAGGAGCTCGGCCTTTCGGTCCCCGCCGAACGGCGGGGCAGGATCCTCGCCGAGGTGAAGAAGCGGGCTACGTTGAAACGCCGAGTTTTGACCAACCAGGAATTTCTCGAGATCGTGACTGAGCTCGCGCCGTCTAAGACGCCCTAGACTTGCCCTACGGCTTGAGGGTCAGATCTCCGGCGCCCACGTGAGCGTAAAGCGTATACCTGCCCGGGCCTTGGTGGTGGAAAGACCGAAACAGTCCATCCTTGCTCACCTTGAACGGACCGGCATCGAGATCCCCGGCCAGCACGGAAGCATTCGCCAGGGCATACTCCTCGGGCGCCCCCACCTGGAGACTCAGATCACCAGCATGCAGTTTCACGTCTTTATTTCCCACAATGCCGTCTACTTGCGCGTCCCCGGCGGCCATGCGGAGGTACAGATCGGAAATTTTGGGAACTCGGATTTCGATGAGGAAGTCATTGCGCGGACCGCCGTGCACGCGGAGTTCCCCCGTCGTCCCCACCTTCCTTAAGCTGATTTTGACATCGCCGGCGCGCCGCAGGTTCTTTCCCCAATAGCGAATCCTGATTTTGTTTTCGTCGCCGCCAATGATTTTGAGGTCCCCCGAGCGGATATGCATTCGCAACTGACCGCCAGAGGGGAAATCCGCGTCGAAACTCTGGCGACCCAGTTCGGTCGCCGGGAGAGTGTTTTGCCCAAAGCCAAGCCCGATGCCGAGCAGCAAGCTGCAGATTCCGAGAACATAGCGCCTCATCGATCCCTCCCGCCTGAGCTGACAGGATACGCCAAAGTTGTTGCCGTGACCCTATCAATCTGCGAGGATTCGATCCTAGGCCGCCGACCGGCCCAGCCGAGTCCCGCCCCTAGGGACGAACATGAGGTAGCACCGCCTCGCCAAACAATTTGGCTTGACCCACGCGGTCCTCACCCCAGATTTCCAGCATGATGTGGGTGCAGCCCGCCTGGCGATATTCTCGGATACGCTCGATGCACTCCTCCGGGGTGCCGGCGATCGGGCACACCTTGCGCAGGACTTCATCACTCACCGCCTTGGCAGCGGCGCTGCGCCCTCCGCGCTCCATGGCATCGGCCACCGGGCGCAATTCCTTTAAGCTCAGCCCGGCACACTCGAGCAGGACGTCCGCTGCACTGCCGATGTTCTCCACTTTGTTGGCCAGATACATGGCGGCCTGCTCGCGAGCGCCGGCCTTGCCTTTCCTCGAATCGAGGCTGATGCTCCCCACGATCACCGAGCCCAGAATCAGATTGGAGGGATCTCGTTCTGCCCGGCGCGCGCCTTCTTCCATATTTTTTCGCGAATAGCGTACAAACGCCGGAGTAGTGATGCTGGCCGTGAGCAATCCGTCCGCCATCGATCCGGACATTCTCTGCAGCACCGGCCCGGTTGCAGCAAGGTAAATCGGTGGTATGCCTCGAGGGGTGGGTGCGTCGGGCTTCAGCGGCGGCACGTTCGCAGCAAACGCCTGGCCCTGGTACTCGAATCGATCACCCTGGAGCACGCCTCGGATGATTTCGATGCTTTCACGCATGACGGTGGCCGGGCCAACCTTTTCTCCTGCCTGTTCCCCGATCTCCTTCATGAAGATCTTCGAAGCGCCCAACCCGAGCAAGAAGCGGTCCGCGGCCACCTCCTGCATGACGCGCGCTTCCATAGCAATCTGGACCGGGTGTCGCGAGTACGGCGAAATGATTCCCCAGCCGAGTTGAATGCGGCGGGTCTCGACCGCGATCACGGCCAGAATCGCGGTTGAGGAGCGGGCTTCGAAGGAATGCTTGCGCCACCAGGGATAGGCTTCCGCAATCCAGAAAGCGTCAAACCCGGCCTGCTCGCACGCTTTGGCCATGGCCACGGTTTCCCGCACGGGCTCCATGCTGAGTTGCAGAACCCCGAGATTGAAGGCAGCGGACATGTAGGGTTGGGGCCTACTCGGGCTCGCCCCAGGAATGCTCCAGGCCTTTGATCAGAGTCCAGAGTGCCAAGTTCAGCGGAGTTGGCACCCCGACTTTTGCTCCCCATTCGACAATGGCTCCGTTCATGAAGTCCACCTCGGTCTGGCGTTGGGCAAGCACATCCTGCAACATGCTGGCGCGGTGCTGGCCGGGGGCATTGGCGCCTTTTTCGACGAATGCCCAAGGATCGCCATGGAGACGAATGCCGAGCTTCTCAGCGACCGCCTTCCCTTCTGCGATGAGGTCCTCGAAGAGCTGTCCGGTTGGGCCGAATCGGGTTGCGCTTCCGTGGTCGAGCGAGGTCAGCGCGCCAACCGGATTGGTGGCGGCATTGAAAATCAGCTTGGTCCACTGGGCACCGCGGGCATCTTGCAGTGCGATGGTATGCATTCCGGATCGGGTCAGCAGGCCTGCCAGCTCCACGACCTTGGTCATGGGCGTGTGACTCGGCTCGAACGGTCCGATCCAAGTATCACCTTGGATGTCAAAGGCAACATGGCCGGGAGCAACCGCATGCCCGGCCGGAAAGGTCGTACCGCGAATGACGAATCTGACATACTTGGCGATGATCTCTTCGTTGCCCACTCCGTTCTGTACAGAACAAACGGCGCTGTTGTTGTCAAAGATGGCGGCCACTTGTGCGATGGCCGTTCTGGTATGGATCGCCTTCGTGGCCACAATGCCGTAATCGCAGCGCGGCAACTGTTCGGGATCACTCGTCGCATGGAGCGGCACGGTGAAGTTTTCGGCGCCGGAAAGCTCGAGGCCATGGGTTCGGATGGCATCGACATGGCCTTTCCAGACGTCGTAAGCCCACACCTCAGCCTCGCCGGCCTTCGCCAGGTGGGCGGCAAACAAGCTGCCCACAGCCCCACAGCCGATCACGCAAATTCGCATAGGGTCGCGACTCGCACTGCTTATTTCCGAGGTCTCGCTGCGGTTGGGCGGCTTTCCTTGCCGCCATAAAACCTCCACTCCACCTCCGCTAGGCATTCTCCTTCCGCCCTGCCTACCCGGTATGTGTCCTGGGTGTAGAGGCAGGCTCGGCCCTGCGGATCGACGACTTGGGGATGCAGAGACAAAACCATGTTCTCGCGCAGCTCCACATCGCTGTTTGCGCCGATTGCGGGGTGCTCGATCATGGTGCTGCCGATACTGTGCCCCGAGAGATGACCCAGGGTGAATCCGCGCATGTGGAAAGTTTCCGCAACGGCACGGTGAACACGGCTGGCCGTTTCGCCCGCCCGCATCAGCTTTCGGGCGGCTTCGAGCGCTTCCGGATAAACTTCCGCCATGGCCTGCGTGCGCGGGCTGAGCTTGCCCCGAATCAAGGGCCGGGAAAACTCGACCCAATAACCGCCCGCCCCCGTGATCTCGAGCGAGTAGAGGAGCAGGTCATCGGCTCCGACCACGCGACGCGCTGGCACCCGGAATGAAGCCTCCGCCTCCCCCCCGCTGCCGGAGAGCAGAATGTTCATCATGCGCGGACCGGCACCGCGGGCAAAGAATCGCTCCACCGCGGGAGCCATGATTTCGGCTTCGGTTTTTCCCGGTTCGTAGGCCGCCACCAGAGCCCAAAAACCATCCTGGATGATATCCATGGCATCGCGAATTTCCCCCAGCTCCTCTTCGCTCTTGACGGCGCGCGCCATGTCGAATTGAAAATCGAACGGCACCAGATTGAAGGACGTAGCCGCCAGAGCTCGGTAGTCGCGCACGGCCATGATGAAGTCCATGCCGTACACGCCGACTCGCTTCCAGCGTCGCTCGTGCCCCCGCTCCCGGATCCATTGCCCGGGAATCTCGGGCCAAACCTGGTCTTGCACCCAAGGTTTTGCCTTGTCCCCAATCCAGCGAGCCTCCTGTGGAAACACCAGGGTCGGCTCGCCTTCGCGGGGCAGAACCACGTACACGTAGCGATGCACAACCTCGAATCCCGACACGTACAGGACCGCGCCTTCAAATCCGGCGTATTGATTGCCGCACACGATGAGCGCATCCAACCCGTAGCGCTCCATGCTGGCGCGGATGTTGTGGTAGCGACGGTCGATTTCTTGTCGACTTGGCAATGGGACTCCGAGGCCACGCGGAATTTTACTCAGGTTTGGACACCGCACAGATCGGCGGCGACCAGAGCATAGATCTTCGCGATCTCGACCAGGGTTTGGACGGCGACTTTTTCCCCCTCGACGTTGCGCGGACCGCTGGAAGGGCCGTAGTTTACGGTTTCAATTCCGTAGCGACTGAGTACGCTGGCATCGGAGCACCAGGTGACCACCTCACGCTCGGGCCGTCTGCCCGTGACGTATTCGTGATTCGCCTCAATGGCCTTGACCAGCTCGTGCTCCTCGCTGATACGCGCCCCCGGGACGGAAACGTAGGTTTCCCACTCCAGACCCCAGTCGGGATGCTTTCTCTCCAGCTCCAAGACCATCTGCTGTAGGTTGCGTCGAGCTTCGCTCATGGGAATCGTGGGCGGCACCCGCACA
>JASHSL010000580.1 GCA_030040855.1 Terriglobales bacterium | reverse complement strand
CGTCTGCAACTACAATACCCACCAGGACGACGGCACCGTCAGCATCGTTCCCTTGCCAAATAGCGAGACCTTGGCGAAGATGACCAAGCAGGTTTTCGAGAACAACCACTGGGATCTGACGCAAAATATCTTGGCTGCCGCCGGTGGCACCCCGGATGCCACGCCGGTCGCAATCCCGGACAAGATCGGCGATCCGTCGCTGATCAAGCACGTGTTCCTGATCGTCCGTGAAAACCGCACCTATGATCAGATCCTGGGAGACGTGGCCGCCGGCGATGGCGACCCCTCCTTGGCAGTGTTCGGCGATGTAATCAATGGCAAGGTCACGCCGAACGCGCACGAGCTGGTAAAGCGCTTCCCTCTCCTCGACAATTTCTACGATCCGAGCCGCCAGTCGGCTGACGGTCACCAGTGGATCAGCGAGGGCATGGCACCCTACGCCGACGACATCCAGTCGCCTGACTGGGTGCGGAGCTATCCAGGCGGGAACGCCGGCGATGCACTTGCCTACCAGAGGAAGGGCTTCTTTTTCTCGGAAGCGGCGGCCGCCGGTCTGCCGGTGAAGATGTACGGCGAATACGTCGAGGCCGATACGTTCCTACAGCCGAACGGGTCGACCAGCGAACCGAGCTGGAGCGAATTTTACGCCGACTCGCAATGCTTCGAGCGAGGGCCTGGTTGCGCACCACCTGGGGTCGCGGGCGAGAAGACGCTATACTTTCAGAACACGGTCCAGGCAGAGTCCTCTCTCCCAGCCGTGTATAACCACCTGATCAAGAACTTCCCGCAGTTCGATCTGGGCATCCCTGACCAGTTCCGTGTCGATCTGTGGGTGCAGGACTTCAACAATGACCTCGCGGCTGGCACGGTGCCCGCGTTGGAAATTCTGTGGATAATGTGCGACCACACCGGCGGCCCGCCGGTCCCGATCGCCGAACAGGCTGATAACGACTTGGGCGTTGGGCGCATTATCGACTACATCAGCCACAGCAACGTGTGGTCCACGTCGGCGATCTTCCTGGAGGAAGACGACTCGCAGAACGGCGTCGACCACATCGACGGTCATCGCGGCCCAGCCTATGTCGTCAGCCCGTATGCTGTGCAATACGGACCTACCGACCACACCTACTACACGCAGGTCAACATCACTCGGACGATCGAGCAAATCCTCGGTCTGCCGCCCATGAACCAGTTCGACCTGGTGGCATCGCCGATGAGGACGGCGTTCGTCGAGGGCACGCCGCCCGCGGACAACTTCAAGCCGTGGACGCACGTGCCGAACCAGATCCCGCTGGACGAGGGCGTTTCGGCGAGCGTAGACAGCCCAAAGGACAGCGCTAAGATCAAGGCCCTGAGGGCGGCTTGGCTCCAGAAGAAGGCGCAGATCTTCGCCGGCAAACTGACCAAGCCCGACTCCGAAGACCCGGACACCGTCAACCATCTGAACTGGTACCTGTCCACCGGGTTTACGCGGCCCTATCCCGGCGAGAGCACGGTTCGCCCCCCGAGCGACTTCAACAACCCGGCTCCCACCACCGCTGACTTGGACGACTAAAACACGTTCCGACTGCAACGACCCTCTCCTCGATGACCGGGGAGAGGGTTTTTTGTTCACGCCTCAAACCCAAAGCCCACCAACCGGCGTGAACGTTACGGCCTCGTCCCGCGACAACGCAAAGAACACATCGGCCTGCCAATTTTCCTTAATCAGTAGAAATTGGTGAAACAAGGCAATCCGAGTCCCGAGATGGAAGAAGAACCGCGGAATTGCTTCGTCACCATCACGCGCACGAAGCAGTGTTTAGTACTGAGCCGGGCAAAAAGCTACAGGGGATGGCAGAAAGAACCATCAGGGCTTCTGGTAGAGATGGGACCAGCGGGCCCTACTAAAACTAAAAATGAGTAGCTGGCTGGGTGACAGATCAGATTCGTCGCCCATACTATTGCTAGCCGATCGACACGGCCGACTGCCATTGGTCGAGATCTGATGCGAAAGCCGTTTCCTCTCGTCTTCTCTTTCGCTTCGGACTTGCTCGAGAGCTTTGCTTAGTTCAACCGCCCTAGTTCTCTGTTGTTCCAGCTGTTCCCGAAACACGCGGCTCCTTTCACACAACTGTCGCGCGCACACCGCGCTTCGTCTTCGGATTCCATCCATACTTCGGTTTAGGAGCAAGGCGAATGGTCTTGTTGACAGGGTTAACGTCGGAGCGTTCGGCGTCTGCGTATTCCATCTTCCGCATCCCCGCGTTGTGGGCAAGCTACCCACGACCTCTATCATCTTGTCGACCTCCATTCCCGAGTAAGGGTGACCTTGTGTTTCGCGCTCTCAGGACGCTCATCAGAAGGCAAGAGGCCAAAGATGCTCACCAATCCGTTACGATGGAGCCAGATCACACCATGAGAAAGCTTATTGAGAACGGTGTCGTTTGCTCTAACTCATTTTCGGTCCCGACGAGCAGGAAAGAGTGGCTGCAAGTCATCACCTCCCCCCAACCCACCAAACCCCACGATTCATGCTTGCATTATATGCCTGCAATGCCTACAATATATGCATGCAGTATACCATCCGCAACGTGCCAGACACTTTGGACGAAGCTCTTCGCCGGGTTGCCCGTGAGCAGGGCAAGAGCCTGAACGAGGTGGCGATTGAAGCCCTGGCCCGGGGTGCTGGCGTTACCGGGGAGCGCGTCCGGCAGCGCGATCTCAACGACATCGCAGGCACCTGGCGCAAAGATCCCGCCTTCGACAGCGCCCTGGCCGCCCAGGACACCATTGACGAAGAGATGTGGCGGTGAGGCTGGCGCTCGACACGAACCGTTACACCGACCTTTGCACGGGCAATGGATCCGTCGTCGAGACGGTCGAGCTCGCCGATGAAGTCTGGTTGCCGTTCATCGTGCTGGGAGAATTGCGCGCCGGCTTTGCTGTGGGCAGCCAGGGACCGCGCAACGAAGCCGTCCTGCGCCGTTTTCTCCTGAAGTCCGGCGTCGGCGTGCTGTATGCCGACGAGCAGACGACGCATCATTACGCCGCCATTTACCGGCAACTGCGTAACCAAGGCACCCCTATCCCGACGAACGATATATGGATCGCAGCCCTCATTCTGCAACATTCGCTTGTCCTGTTTGCTCGTGACACCCACTTTGACGTCCTTCCTCAGCTCACCCGCGTGTAGGTCATCGATCCCACTTGGCAAGTGCACCTGTGCTTTGCTTTGTTCTGCTGAGCAATTTCCCTCACTGGCACGTCTGGCAGGAGGTGGTATCGGGGGCGTTCTCCTGAATGCCATTCTTAGCGGCCAAGATCGCAACCGGAAAGCACCTAGGCTTCGCGCTGCTGGGCATGGGCCGTGTTCTTCCCGCTGGCGGGCCTGGGTGCTTCGGTGCTTCCGCCGTTGGATTCCCGTCGGCGACCAACGCCGCAATAACGCACTGGGGTGTCCTGACCCTGACGATCCTGCTTGCCCTTCCTACTGTGATCGTTGTTCAGGCTTACGTGGGCCGGGCATGGCGAGTTCCCGACCGTTCCCCAAGCCGATGGACAAACCCCAGATGTGGCGGTGAGACTTTTCGCGTTCCTGGGCGGTCTACTGCTGCGATCCGGGAGCGGGAGGGTCCAGCAACTCGAAGATTGGTGCGGCCTAAGTCAACAACGCTCGACTCTTTCTGGAGAGGACATCGCGGCCTGAATCGTTTTACAATTTCGGCGGAGCGATAAAATTAATCACCTGCCTATCCTTCCGCCGATAGATGCGGAAGTCCGTATGGTCGACTGTCAGTACTTGGGAGCGCGGGTGCCGCTCGCTCACAACCACAATCGACGCGTCGGCCAGATCCATTTGGTCATAGCGCGCCATAAGGGTGCGGAGCCGCGGCCAATGTTCCGCAACCTGAAGGTCCAGCCGAACTGCCTCGCGCTCGAGCAGTTGAAACAGCGGATCGACGTCCACGCGGTCTGCACGGAGAAAGTACGCCACCTCGGTGAGGACCGGTGCCGTCGTCAGCAAAGGGGAACGCGCCTGCTTCATCAGCGCGACGGCCCAAGAGTGGTATGGGTCGTTGCGGTTCAGATAGGCTACCAGCGGTCCCGTGTCGCAAATCGTGATCACGACCGCGCGAACCTGCGCCGGTCGTTGGTTGCAGGCTTGCGGCTGCCTGCCACACTGCCCGCAAGATCAGCAGTGATCTCATAGACGGACCGAGTGCCTCGGCGCGGCACAGCCTCGAGCCTCTCGCGAATCAGGGCGGCCACGCTGCGCCCGGTCGTGCGGGCTACTGACTGGCTGTCGGGCAGCCAGGCCACGCCGACTCTGTCGCAAGCACTAGGTGCGATTCGTCTGGCGGAAGCGCCATCTGCCCTGCAAACGAGATGTGGTTGGTTGCTCTAAAGTAACGAGTTTTGCTGCACAAGGCTCAGCTACCCGAAACGAAAATGAAACCCGGCCATCGGGCTTTCTCTGTTTTCATTTTGGTTTTTGTCACTGTCTATCTTGCTGCCATCTCTTCCGGTGACTCCGGTTAGCCTTGTGTCGGTGCTGACGAACCAGTATGACCTCGCTAAGCACATTTTTGACTCACACGGATTAGAAATGAGCCTCAGATTTGATTGAGATTGAAATCCGCGTTGGTTCAGTGGCGACGGCCTTCTCAATCTGCTAGGTTCGCCTGCACCGCTTATCACAGGCAGGCATGTCATGGGTCACAGACTTTCTCTTTGCTTCCTCTTAAATTATGTCGAATTGGACCAAATAGGTCCATTTTGGAACTTTCGTGCTGATCACTCGCGCTTCCGATTACGCGGTCCGGGTGATGATTCACCTGGCAGGCTTGCCGCCACGTTCCAAGGTGCAGAAGGCGGAGTTATCGAAGGCGACGGATGTTTCCGAACACTTCCTGTCGAAGGTGCTCCAGCAACTGGTTCGGGCCCAATTCATCCGGTCGCAGCGCGGTTCCGGAGGCGGTTTTGCGCTGGCGGTGTCCGCCGAACGCGTCTCCCTCCTGGACGTGGTTGAAGCCATCGAAGGTCCACTGCGGCTAAATCTCTGCGTCGAAGAAGGACCGTCTTGCAGCCGAAAATCTTGGTGCCCGGCCCACCCGGTATGGTTGGCGGCGCGGGCGGCAGTCGTGGAGGTCCTGGGAGGTGCATCGATTGCTTCCCTGGCCGCCAGCATCAGCACTACCACGGCTTCTTATGTCCGGCACAGGAATCCCGTGCTCATCGGAAACATTCGGAAAGCCGGTGGCGCGGGGCAACTGCAACGCTCTCAAGGTCCATAGGTGTGGCAATGGAACTGACCTGGATCGCGATCGTCGCCAGCTTGTGCATGGGAATCGGCGCCGTGCTGGTGTTTGTTTTCGCGGTGAAGAAGGACTACTTCCGGAACCTGGAAGATGCCAAGTGACTTGCGAGTATGAGCACTCAAACGAGAACAAGCCCCTGGAAGCCGCTGGTTGATCGGGTCTGTTTACCGCGCTCTCCATGCGCAAAACGGTGCTGGTTCGCATTGCGCCAGACCGCACGACGATGTACCGCTTGGGCAGCGATGGGACTGTCTATCACCGCTTCCGCCTCACCGTAGCGAATCGCGGGCACGAGCAAGCTATCGCGCCGTTTTCCATCGAAGGCCTGCCGGGAACAAGGTTCGTCAATTGCGAGAACGCGATCGTCGTCAACGGCGGCCAAACGGTGGAACGGGAGGTCGAGATCGCTGCCTCGCTGGCGGCATCTCGGCAGCCTGGAGTGAATCATTTTCGCCTTGTCAGCCACGTTGGAAAGGAAAGTAACGCAATGGAAGAAACATTCATTACGCCGTACGAGGATTCGCGCTGAGGCGATTTTCAGCGGCTTGTGCAGCGCTGAGTAGCAATTGTCATACACGGGAATTCATGAAAGGGAGGGTACTCCATGATAAACAAAAGAACGAAATGCCTCCTCAACGCGAGCGGGGCATTCCTAATCGCCGCAGTTACTTGCGTCGCAACTTCTGCGCAAGCGCAGGAGCCGATTCAAATTGCCGCCAACACCACCTCACCGACCACGCCAAAATCGGTCGCCGAACCCACGCCTTCCATCGCATCTTTGCAGACGCGCATTGCTGCTCAACAGCAGGAAATCGAGCGCCTGAGCGCGCTGGTCGAGAAGTTGCAAGCCACCTTGCAACCGATCGCCTCGGCACAGCCCGTAGTCCCCAACTCTATGACTGGTTTGATGCCTGGCGGTGGCGACCCCCCCGGGTCGCCCGCACCGGCGCCTCCGCCCGCGCTGGCGGCCAGCACAAACTCTACTCCCCGCGAACTGCTTCCCGACATCGGCCAGATCGGGGCTGAGCTCGGTTTCTTCGTAGGCGGTGCCACCAATCCTTACAAAGACAATACCGGTTTCGCGACAGGCGGCTATATCGATCTGCCCTGGAAGAAAGTGCCTGGCGGAAAACTCTCCTACGAAATCATGATCGGCCTGCAACGTTCAACCACGCAGCAAACCTCAACCTCTGGCGTGAATGTCGTGGTCAACGCGGCGCTGAATAACTATCTGTTCGAGGCAGGCCTCGAACCTCTGCCCAGTCTCACCAACTATCTGGCTGGCCCGCTTCCCGCGCTTTCACAAACTGTTCAAGAAAACGCCAAGGTTCTGACAGTAGCGCCGTTTGAATTGAAATACACGATTATGAAATTAGGCAGGTTCCGTCCTTACGTGGGCGGCGGCCTGGGCACATATGTATGGATCGGCTCGGAGAGCAACACGGCCACGTTCAACGCAAACACCGCGCTGGGAACCTTGGCCAGCCTGCCGGTCGGTACCTCGACCCTCGGAGCCACCTTGAATTCGCTGCTGCGGGGTTCGCAGATTGGCGGCCTCGCTCCAACTTCACCGGAACTGGCGGCGCGCGGCGTGCCTCATGGCCAGGGCAACATTATGTTTGGGGGCCAATTCGGCGGCGGATTCGAAGTACGAATCGCGCCGAGACTTTCGCTGGGCGCGGACTTCCGCCGCAACCAGGTGGAGGGCCAGAATGCCAGCTTCAATACCTTCTCCTTTAAACAAGGATTTCACTGGTAGGAGACCGGAGGATTATGTCTATGAGAGACGACAAAACCCATCCCAAACCGGTTTCGCGGCGAGAGCTCTTGCAGGCAACTGGGCTTTCGATGGCGACAGGAGTCATGGCATCAGCGATGCCTGCCATGGCTAAAGAAACGCGCTTCCCCGACGATCTGGCAATTCTGAACGTGGCGCTGGGCCTGGAACATCAGGCCATTGCTGCTTACGACGCGGGAGCTGCGAGCAAGTTACTTTCCGCCGATCAACTCAAAATCGCAGTCAGCTTTCAGTCCGATCACAAACGCCATAGGGATGCATTGACGAAGTTCATCCGGCGCTACGGTGGAACCCCAGTCGCTCCGAAAAGCAGCTACGATTTCGGCACGATCACCTCTGCAACAGACATTGTGAAACTTGCACAACGCCTGGAAGACGGAGCAGAAGCCGCATATCTTGCTAACGCGGGCAAGCTCCAGAACCGCGAAATCTTAAACGCCGCAGTTCCCATTCTTGAGGACGAGGTGCGGCACAACACAGTTTTCAAGCAACTGCTTGGCATGGATGTAACCGAGCGGTTGAAGTACTGAGGACGGAAAGGAGAATAGGTTCATGGAAACTAGCAATCTAAAGCCGAGCGCTGTGGTCCCCGTCCTCGAGGAAAAGAACTTTCGTCGAGAGTGGTTACGCCTGGCTGGCACTGCCAGTGCGGGAGCTATTCTCTTCTGGTTGACGGGAAACTCAAAGAAGCTTTTTGCACAATCGGTAGATGGGGACTTGGCGATTCTGACGGCCGCTCTGTATCTGGAGAACGAAGCTATCACCGCCTATCAGGCCGGGGCTGAGAGTAATCTTCTCTCCCCCGGCGTACTGAAGGTCGCAGTTGCTTTCCAAAGCGACCACAAATATCACCGTGATGGGATCAGCGGAGTGCTGAAATCACTCGGTGTTGAACCTACGGGGCCAGAGAAGAAATATGACTTCGGAAGCTTGCACAGCGAGAAGGACATTCTTCGTCTGGCGCGCGATCGAGAGAACGGAGCTGTCCAGGCCTACGGCACGTTGGCGTCAAACATCATGAACAAGGGTGTTTTGAACTTCAGCGCCAACGTGCTGGCCGATGAAGTCCGGCACCGAACGGTTTTGAATGCGGCGCTGGGCATACCAAATTACTGAACAAGACGGACGAAGGGGGCCGGTCGCACGGCCCCGTTCTAGATTCATGGCTTTGGAATGGCCGATAAACCAACCGGAGTTGCTTATGAGGGGAAGTTTCCAGTGAGCACACTGGCAATCGCATCAAATGCTCCGCGCAGGAAACCTGCGCCACTAACCTATTTTCTTAATTTTGGTACAAGAAGCTTCTCAAATGCCTGATCACGACCTGGTTATCCTCGGAGCCGGTCCTTTTGGCTTGGCTGCAGCTGCGCATTTGCGCGCGGTGAAGGGCTTGGACGTCTGCGTTTTCGGGGACCCCATGATCTCCTGGATCAGGCACATGCCGGCCGGGATGTTCCTACGATCGAACCTGGTTGCCTCGGAGATCGCCAGTCCGACCGGCGCGCTGACACTGCAGGCGTTTGATCCGGAGAACGCTGACAAGCTGCCCAATCATCTTCCGATCAAGCAATTTATTCAGTACGGATTGTGGTACCAGACGCAGGCGGTTCCCGATATCGACCGGCGCAAGATCCAGAGCGTGGAACCCGGCACGTCTGGCTTTCGCATTGTGTTGGACAGCGGAGAGAGTATCACCTCGCGCCGCTTCATTGTCGCCGGCGGGCTTGGACCGTTCGCCTTCCGGCCGCCCGAGTATGCGAACCTGCCGCCGGAACTGGCGACGCACACGAGCGATCACTCCACGTTCAAGCCTTTCTCGGGCAAACAAGTCGTGATCGTGGGATGCGGCCAAAGCGGATTGGAATCGGCTGCACTTCTGCATGAAAACGGCGCACAGGTGGAAGTGATTGGCCGCGAAAATCACATCCACTGGCTGTTTGGATGGGGTTCGCGGACGCTTCATCAGGGCCTGGGCAAGACGGTCCGGAATTTTTTCTATGCGCCCACCGACGTAGGGCCGGCGGGGATCAGCCAACTTCTCGCGCGTCCCGATCTGCTCCGGCAGCTGCCGCGGTCGATTCAAGACCGGTTGCTCAAACGCGCGACGCGAACCGCGGGTGCGCGCTGGCTGGTCGATCGTCTTACGAACGTGCCCATCACGCTGGGCCGAACGGTGAGCACTGTTGGCACGGTTGGCGGCAAGGTGAGATTGCGGCTGAACGATGGCAGCGAGCGGACTGCGGATCACTTACTTCTCGCTACTGGCTACCACATCGACATTGCCAAGTACACTTTTCTTGCGCCACAACTGCTCGCCTCGATCAAAAGACAGAATGGTTTTCCTGTGCTGCAACCGGGTTTGGAATCCTCGGTGCCGGGACTGCACTTCCTAGGTGCTCCCGCCATCTGGAGTTTTGGGCCAATCCTGCTGTTTATTTCCGGCACTGGTTACGCGAGCCGATCGTTGGTGCGGCGCATTTCGGCTGGGCGATAAATGAAAGCGGGAATTGCGAATCGCCATTCGCAAACAACAATGACGCCAAGCGCCGCGCGTCACATCGGGCCAAAATCCTTATCGCCTTGCTCCACCAGAACCTTCAAGCAGTCGAAGAGGAAGTGCTCGCATTTCAATACGCATTGTTGCTGAACGGTTGTGGCTACTGTAGTGGCGGCTTGCAGGTTTGTGGCAGCATTCACAAATGAGCGGGTCTTGGAACTCTTTGTCTCAGCCAGAATTTGCGGCGCCATATTTCGTTTTCAGAGATGCAGGTGTCAATCTAACGCTCGCCTCTCCGAAAGGCGGGCAGCCTCCGATCGATCCAAAGAGTGATCTGCCAGAAAACCAGACGCCCGCGATGGCTCGCTTTAAGCAGGACGCCACGGCGCAAAGGGCCCTTGCCAACACGGTCAAGCTTGCGGAGGTGAAGGCAGAAGGCTACGACACCGTGTTTTATTCAGGCGGGCACGGTCCGATGTGGGATCTCGCGGAGAGCCCTATGTCCATCGCTCCTCTCGAATCGTTCTACAATTCCGGCAAGCCAATCGCCTTGGTCTGCCATGCACCTGGGGTGCTTCGACATGTTACATACAAGGGTGCCCCTCTTGTGAAAGGAAAACACGTGACTGGCTTTACTAATGGCGAGAAAGAAGAGGTGAAGCTCACCAAGGTTGTGCCGTTCCTGGTTGAAGATGAACTACTACGGCTCGGTGCCGTCTTTGAGAAGATGGCGAACTGGCAGCCTTTTTCTATCACTGATGGCCGCCTTGTTACCGGGCAGAACCCCGCATCGTCTACCTCCGCGGCCCAGGCACTTCTGAAAGTCATGGCTGCGGAGAAGGCGGCTTAGTCCTTTTGGGCAATTTGCGAGTACACCATCTCGCCTTCATCATGCGGTTCGGCCAACGTAGGGAGCTCCGCTGCTTAGCCGCAGCTTGTGAATGTGTTTCCGCAAGAAATGCGTTGGAATGAGGGGAAACTGCATGGCACAAAGTATGTCCGAAAAGAAACGATCGGTTGCCGCTCGTGCGATTTGCGGGCGGCAGCCCATTGCGCCAAATCCCCTCGATATCGTGCCGGAAAACATTCCGTTCGATGTGCCTTATGGCCCTCCGATATCACTCGAACGCGCCCAGGCCGCCATCAAGGCGTGGAGGCAGAGGCCAAGAAACGCGATTGGGAAATGAACGTCGCCGTGGTCGACTCCGGCGGCAACCTCGTTGCCTTCCAACGGATGGATGGCGCGATGCTTGCCTCAATTCGAATTGCCGAGCACAAGGCCCGCGCGGCCGCGACCTTCCGCCGCGAGACCAAGTTCTTTGAGAAAGGCATCCAAGTCAGCAATCTCAATTATCTGCTGACATTGGAAGAGATCGTTGCGTCGTGGCGGTATTCCACTGATAGAGCACGGGAAGCTGATCGGCGCGATCGGTTGTTCGGGAGGTGCCGACTCACAGGATGAAGTAGTCTGCAGAGCAGGCGTTGCAGTCATTAAGTAATGCCGCGTGCAGCAGATCAGTCCCACGAAATGTGAGAGTGCGAATCACTACTTTAAGTTCGTTTGACGATAAACACCGTCTTGTCATCGATCAAGTCCGCATCGCCGCTTTCCCGGAGCTGGTCATCTTGCTTTACCGCATAATTCAGCAAAGCGTTGCAGATCTCTTTTGCCGGCTCGCGGTAGTGTTCACGCATGACCGCTTCCAGTTGCTCGCGAGCTTCTTTGTCGCTGCCGTCGTAAACTCCGTCGGTATAGAGAACAAGAATATCTCCCGGACTCATCAGCGTGATCTCGGCAACATCAGAAGAGTCGAACTCTTTCTGCCGGAAGTTGAGGGAGTAGTACTTCTTACGATCCGGATCATCTGCGGGGATCTGCAAGCCGAGCGCAAGCAATTGCACCATGCGGCTTTCATTTATCCTCATAAACTTGCGATACTCCGCCGAGAACACCAACGGTGGAGGATGCCCGAAATTCGCGAAGCGAAAATGGCCGCTAGGGCGCACTTCGCCATATACCATCGTTGCGATTTCGCGTGCCTCTTCCTTCTCAATGATTGCTAATGCGTTGCGGGCAGTCACCGATTGCGCCAGTCGCAGGTTGATGTTTTCGAGTAGCATCGGTGTTGTTCTCCCGTATCGATCCAGTTCGGTGAGCATCAAGGCATGGAATGTGTCATGCACTGTAGATGCAATCTTGGCTGAGATTATTCCGTGTCCCTGTGCATCTACCAGCAGAATACCCGCCGTCGAATAAAGATCACGCAACTCTTCCGCGACGCGCACCTGCTCGGAGCTCCTGGCGAATCGGTACTCTGCTTCCATTTCGGGCTTGTACCCCGGGGTTCCCTTCAGCCATTGCACGTGGTCATCGACCGAATTGCGTAGCGGAACTCCTGGAGGAAGTGGTTCGAGAAACTCTTTCGACAACCGTTGAGCCTGCTGGATGCGTGCACCAATGTCATAACGCTGTTGAAAATTGATGTACTCGAAGAGGTCGCCGCCGACAGTTCCTGCAGGAATCGAATTCCCAAACATATCGATGCCGGGTATATGCGGAATCGCGCCTTCCACTGGCATCAACCGCTCGCGAAGGTATTCATCGATACTCGGAGCCGTGCGTGCTTTAGTCATAAGAGAATCTAGCACCGATTTGGCCTAAACTTTCAAACCTTTTCCTGTCGTTTTATTAGGCGTCGTGGACGCTCAGTTGTGCAAAGGTGATCGTCACCGCGAACGCCGCCCCGAGTGCGCCCACGGTCCATACGATACGGTCAGCTGTAGACGGCGACACTTGGTGTGCGAGCGCCACGGCCCGGAGACCGAGTCCCATGTGGGTGGCAACGAACCAAACGCCGAAAGAGTAATGGGGAATGAGCCGCACATTCCACGCGTCGTACGGCAGATCCGTTTGAGTCCGTGTCACTGACGGTCAGAGCAAGGGTGGTACTTGCGGAGTAGTCGGTATCTCCACCACCGTGGGCTTCGATTTGCTCCAGACCTCGACCGCCGCTTTGTTGATCGCCTCGATACTATCTAAGCGCGCGGCACCGCACCCATAGCCCAAAGGTCTCTTCCGTCGAACCCACAATGCCGAAGACTGTTCAGGCCGAGTTCGCGCAGCAATTGGGACGTTACATCACGAACGGATTGTTCGGAACGAGAACGCGCCGTTTTCGTGAACGAGTCTGCTCCCGGTATCGTTTCTAAACTTGCCATAACCAAGTCTCCTTTCGGTGGTTTTCACGCCCGAGGGCGTGAGTTAATTACCCGTGTTGTTTGCTAAACCACGAACAGTGCTTACCTGGGCGGATACTCTGCGAAGATGTAATCCCTCGAGGCCACTTTCGTGTGGCACACATATCCGCATTCGGAGCCGGTCACGGAAAACTTTAAATGTCTTAGACTGGGTATCGTAAGCAAACTCGGCATATGCCCATCCGTGTGGGTTCGGGAATCTCTTCGAGTCCTTGACGATAAAGTCGACCGACCTTAGAGTGTCGGGCACCTCCACAAAATACGGCGACAGTGGATTTTTCTTCTTGATCCACTCGATTTTCACAATCTTGACGCCATCGGGGAAAGGCTTGCCATGGTCCGGGATACCTTCCTTGTAGGCGGCAATCATCCTTGGGTTTCCCAGAATCGCCTTCACGTGGGTTTCTGTTTCACTGACCGCGACATCCTGCCATGTCTCGGCCGATCAAGAAGGCAAGAGCTACCACATTGATTGCAAGCGTTGGGACCCGTTTCTTCTTCATCTGTAAATGGCCTCTTGAGTGCAAAAATCCACAACGCCAGCAGCTTTCATTTCCACGATTAAGCCATCAACCCAGGCCGAGACCATTAGACGATGGTATCGACAATACCTTCGTATCAATTGTCGGTCGGCCGAGCGATCGCGTCGGATGAAGCCCTAACATTGACTCGGTTTGCCAGTCGAGCCGCCGCAGCGATCGTGACCGCGCGCCAATTTCGGGCCTCAGATCGAGGCGGGCTGTCCATGAGTTCCGATTCGTCGAGCCAATCCTCTGCCGCAAGCCTGGCCTGCTCTGGGCCGTACAATTTCGTTACCACAGCGATGAAAGAAGATAGCTCGCGCTCGGCCAGGTGTGTCTGCTCTTCGTAAACCGAATCGGAAAAAGATTCATGCTGGTTCATTCGATGCTCCCGCTAGGCAAATCAGTCCGAAGGTGAACGAGAAAACTTCAACGCCTGAATCAAGAAATCCGATTTCGAACCGTTCATCAATTAAAGGCGACGCCTGCCTGATCAGCAGATACATCCGTGGCTTCGTGATGGCGCCGTTGCCATTTCATAGCTCGGATGTCCGATTGGTTCGGTTTCAATGCACAACTAGCGATTAAGCCACAAGAGTGGGGAGGAAGTTATTGGACAATGGTATCGTCGATACCTTGGTATCAGTCGGTGCGGTGAGCGCACTCACACCTCCTGTTCTTGTCAACCGGTCGGAGATGCAAACACTTTCTCGCGCAGCACGTTCAAGTCTTCCTTCACGGCAAACCAAATACTAAAGTACAATGGACGCTCTCTTGCGGGGTGGCGCATTCTCGTTTCATGGGGCCCGGGCAATAAATTACCGCCATGCGGAACGAGCTCAATCACCTCGTCACTGCGCTGCTCAGTGGGGTGTAAAGCCGATTCGACACTCGATTCGGCGCATTATTCTGTGTGGAGGTGAAACCGTGACCGAAACGAAGAATGACCCGACTCTCGAGGCCTCAATTCCCACTGCTTCTCTGGAGTCGATCCTGTGCACGGAGGAGCTGCAGCGTCGCCCATCGCGTCCACCCGACTACGAAAAGGAGAATTGTGCGCTCGTGAAGCTGGTGAGCGCCCTGGCCGACTCACCGAGCACCATCTTTCAGACACTAGCTGAAACGATCCAGGATATTACTCAGTGTGATTCCGCTGGCCTTAGCCTGCTGACGAGAGATGGCAAGACGCCGCACGTTGACGGCAAAAGGTTTTATTGGCCAGCTATCGCCGGCATGTGGAATCCCCACGTCGGAGGCGGGACCCCGCGCAATTTCGGACCGTGCGGAGATGTGCTCGACCAAAATCGCACCTTATTGTTCAGACATTTCGAACGACGCTACCCCTATTTGATACCAGTCAATCCAGCGGCTGAAGAATGTCTGCTGGTACCGTTTTACGTCGCTGGCAAGGCGGTCGGAACCATCTGGGCGATCATGCACAGTGACCGCCGTAAGTTCGATGCAGAAGATGACCGAGTCATGGCCTCGCTGGGGAAATTCGCATCTTCCGCGTATCAAGCATGGATGCACATAGAGGAGCTCAAAACCGAGGTGGCCGAGCGCGAAAGGGCAGAAGCAGAAGTCCGTGAACTGGCAAGCGGTTTGGAAGCCAAGATCCGGCGCCTGGTCGAAGCCAATGTTGTAGGGATTGTCATGTTCGATCTCGGAGGCGCAATTACCGGAGCCAATGAAGCATTCCTTCAAATGGTGCAATACAGCCGCGAAGATCTCGCCACCGGTCGTGTGCGCTGGACTGACCTTACACCCGCCGAATGGCGCGATCGTGACGAACGGGCAATCGTTGAGCTAAAGGCGACCGGCATCTTTCAGCCATTGGAGAAGGAGTACTTCCGGAAAGATGGCAGCCGCGTGCCGGTCCTGCTTGGTGGCGCGCTCTTTGAAGGAAGTAGGAACGAAGGTGTGGCTTTCATTCTCGATTTGAGCGGGCAAAAACGTACCCAGGAACAGCTACGGCGTAGCGAGGCCTTTCTCGCGGAAGCCCAACGTCTCAGTCAAATAGGCAGCTATTCCTGGCGTGTGGCGACAGACGAAATAACGTGGTCAGACGAGCTCTTTCGCATTTATGAGCTTGAGCCACCTTTGACGCCCGCGCGACTCCGTACTCGAGTCCATCCGGAGGACCTCACCTTGTACGAGAAGATGGTCGAGCAGGCACGAAGCGGGGGCAACGACTTCGAATGGCAGTACCGCTTGCTGATGCCTGACCACTCGATCAAGTACCTGCATGCTGTCGCTCATGCGATCCGGGACCACGATGGTCGGCTGGAGTATATCGCGGCGGTTCAGGACGTCACCGCGGGCAAGCTGATGGAAGAGGCCCGCGACAAGGCTCGATCAGAACTTGCGCACGTTGCCAGGGTGATGAGCCTCGGAACTCTGGCAGCATCCATCGCTCACGAAATCAACCAGCCCCTGTCCGGCATTGTCACCAACGCCAGCACCTGTCAGCGGATGCTGGCTGCTGCGCCTCCCAATGTTGACGGCGCTCTCGAAACGGCGCGGCGAACGATTCGCGATGCCAACCGCGCGTCTGAGGTGATCAGGCGGTTGCGTGCACTCTTCAGCAAGAAGGAGACTGCGACTGAATCGGTGGACTTGAATGAGGCTACGCGAGAAGTGATTGCGCTGTCCTTGAGTGGACTTCAAAGAAACCAGGTGGTTGTGCAGGCAGAGCTGGCTGAGGACCTCCCAACCGTCACGGCAGATCGCGTCCAGCTTCAGCAGGTCGTGCTGAACCTGCTTCGGAATGGTTCAGAAGCGATGAGTACTGTGGACGATCGTCCTAGACACCTGGTCATCACAACCGAAAGAGATGAGGGAGACCGAGTGCGCCTGAGCGTCAAAGATGTGGGAGTCGGTTTCGACTCGCGAGCCGCGCACAGGCTCTTCGAGGACTTCTATACCACAAAGAATGATGGCATGGGAATCGGGTTGTCGGTTAGTAAGTCCATTATCGAGAGGCATCATGGCCGCCTGTGGGCGGCAAAAAACGACGGTCCGGGTGCAACTTTTTCATTTTCTATTCCGTGCAGGCGGGAGGAGGGTTTGACGAGCAACGAGACTGGTCCCGCCACTCGGATGCCTTCCAGAAGGGATGCTGCATGATCTCAGCGGAACACCAATACCAAAGTACAATAGACGCCCTCCATGGAGTAGCACATGCTTCGGTCATGCACTCCCAGGATGAAAGGAGCGCCATCGAACGTCCACTTGTGTCAATCGTTGATGACGACGAATCTGTGCGCGAGTCGCTACCCGACCTGCTCAGAGAGTTCGGTTTTGCAGCTCGTGCATTCTCGTCGGCGCAAGGGTTCCTCTCATCCGATTGCATTGACGAGACTAGATGCCTGATCCTCGACATCGCCATGCCGGGCATGAGTGGACCGGAGCTTCAGCATGAGTTAAAACTTCGCAGACGAGAGATCCCAATCGTATTCATCACCGCTCGAAGTGATGAGACTATTCGCCCGGGAATGCTCGAACAGGGTGCGGTAGAGTGCTTGTTCAAGCCATTCAGTGACACAGCTCTGCTTGACGCGGTCAACGCGGCCCTTCAAATGAACTGAGAGGTTCCGCTGTGGGCGTTGTGCGGAATACAATAAGTTGCCCGTGGTCATAAGTGGAGTCATCACCAATCTCGACTGCCACGCCCATCGTGTTCATTGTCGACGACGATGTCTCCGTGCGCGAGTCGCTGGAACGGTTGATAAGCAACGAAGGCTGGCGGGCAGAGACCTTCACATCCGCACAGGAATTCCTCGATCGACCACGAGTGCTGGTTCCGAGCTGCCTCGTGCTCGACATTTTTCTGCCTGGACTCAATGGCCTCGACCTGCAGAAGCGTGTCGCAGCCGAACGCGCCGACATGCCAATCATCTTCATCACAGGCTACGGCGATGTACCGTGCTCGCGAAACGACTCGAAGTCGTTCTCACTTATCGACTGCATCTCGGTTGGCGTCGACCGGACGCGGTGGAATTTCGAAGCGCCGATAGG
>JASHSL010000054.1 GCA_030040855.1 Terriglobales bacterium | reverse complement strand
TAGATTTTGTCACCGCTTTCGTCCCTGAGTAATGCAAAGCCCGTGCCAAAGGGATGGCATGTCACAAATGTGGGGCGTTCATGGCGGAAGTGGTTGAAAACACTTGGTCGGGAATTCCAGCGAGGAAGCAATCGCCCGTCTCAAGGCGGCTGTCGCTAACCCAACGGTTAACGCTCACCCGCCCAACGGTTAATGAGGGCACGGTCTGGCCGGTTCCGGCGGGCAGCGGCTGCCATTTGGACTTCGGCGTCATCCCGACGGCCCGCGCATTCACCAGCGGGCCGAGGGATCTCCCTTGCGTACGCATTTCGGTTAGGGAGATCCTTCGCTCCGCCTGAACTGCGGCTTCGCTCAGGATGACAACCAGACCTCTACGCGGCATACCCTACGGATGGGCAATCACCATCAGCGCAGGGGCTCTCTTCAGCACGCACTGCAGCGAGCGGCGCAGTGTCTCGGGATCGAGCGCGGCGAAGCTCTCGTCGAGGATGATCATGGATGCGCGTTGGAGCAGAGCGCGGGCGATGTAAAGGCGGCTGCGCTCGCCGTGCGAAAGCTGCCACCCGGTCTCGCCCACCATCTGCAGAAGTGCGGCGGGCATGCGGTCGAGCAAGTCGCCCAGACCGAGTTCGCGGCAGATTTCTTCGGCTTCAGCAATATCGCTTTGCGATGGCGGCCACTTGCGTCCCATGAGGAGATTGAAGGCGAAGGTTTCGGTCAGGACATGGTTTTCGTGGAATTGCGGCGCTGAGACGATGCGCCGCCGCCAGCCATCAATGCCGAGAGTCTGCCAGTCCAGTCCCTCGAGGAGCAGCAATCCTGACTGCGGCGTGCGCATGCCGATCAGCAGTGAGGCGAGAGTCGACTTGCCATCGCCGGAATGACCTTGCAGCAGGATGCGGTCCTGCGCGCGGATGGAGAAGCTGCACTTGCGCAGCACAGGCTCGCCGCGATCCTGGTAGCGGAAGGTCAAATCCTGGGCTTCGACCAGGTTGAGGCCGTCGGTTTTCGCCTCTCGCGCAGGGCGGAGCATGGGAATCCCGACTGGTTCGGGCCGGGTGGCGGCATGAAACAAGGGAGCAACCTGCTTCCACGAAATCGCGGCGTCTTCAAGCTGCCACAGGCTGGTGGCCACGCGCCGGAAAGCGCGATAAGCCACCAGGATTCCGCCGATGGCGATCGCCAACTTTTCTGGAGAATTGAGGCCAGAGGAGAATGCCGGTGCAAGCCCGAGGAGAGCCACAACCAGCCATCCATGAGGGGCAAGCGCGATCAAGCGCAGATCGGCATGGTCCATATTCCTTGAGAGCTGAAGATAACGGCTGAGTTGTTCGTCCTCGCCATCGTGCCAATGGGCGTGCGACTCCTGGGCCATGCGCGTGCGATGACCGACCATGCGCTCGATCAAATCGTGAGTCATGTTCAGGCGGGTAGCAGTCCAGCTCTTGCGGCGCACGTAGAAGTCGTAGCCGAGATAGGCGATCAGTAAGATCCATAGAATAAGGAGGAGGCACAGCAAGGTCGCTGCACTGCCCCAACTGAGGACGAAGAGCGCAGCCAGCAGCTCGATGACCGAGATCAAGGCAGAGAAGCCGCCGCTCAGGGCCATGGCTTCGACCGCTTCCGATTCCAGAACCCGGCCGAGAAACTGACCCACACCCTGCATGCGGATTTCTTCCGGAGTGAGCCGCAGCGCCCCATAAAGCAGACGACGCTTGAGCAGAGCCGCAACGCTGATGGAAACGACACCCTGCCACCAGGTGCTGAGCAAGCGAAAAGGAACGATGGTGAGCAGAAGTAAAGCCCACGCCAGCAGCCACCCACTGTCGAACGTACCTTCCAGCGCTCCTTTTCCGATCAGCCACCAGGAAAGAATCCAGAGTGCATACTCCCCGCAATACGCAGCGATCATCGCTAAGAACCGCGGCGGAATGTTCGCCTCGCGTATCTGGTGAGCGAAGCCAGCCCCCGGCGGGATGCGCACCTTCCAAAAAGAAGTCACGCTCTTATTGCGCAAGCGTTCATGAATCAACGCGGCACGGGCGCGGCCGCGGCGCTGTTCCGGGATTCCAGCGAGTTCGAGGAGTGGTTGTACTTCGCGCGAAACCGGTTCCTCGAGAGAATCCACAAGTCTTGAGCGAATCCAACCGGGAGAAACCTTCCGGGTGGTCAGACCGGGTGCGAGTACGGATACGGATTTGCCGTCACCTTTACCGTCACCCAGGAGAGCGAGGAATTGCGGATCGCCATTGCCGGGAATTTTAAGGAGGGCCGGACCAACCTGCCGCAGCATCTCATCCACAACGTCATAGGTCACATCAACGTGTTCAGCTTCGAGTCCATGCCACCGGGCATTTTCTTGAATCCATTTTTCGACCACATGATCAGGCCAAGAGCTGCCTCCCGGGTCGTAGGGAGTCTGGACGGGCCGAGGCTCCAACCCGCTGGCGTGGGCGAGGGCTTCCATCGCTTGCGCAAGCTGACCGGCGGACCAGGTGAGAGTATCGGCTTGGGTTGTCATGCGTCGACTTTCTCCGTCCGCCTCAACTGGCCCTCCTGTAGATGCAGGTGTCGCCAGCTGTCGCTTGACCACAACCCCTCGCGCACTTCTTCCTCAGCCAACAGCAATTTCCGATAGCTCGAGTCGACTTGCCTGACAAGTTCTTCCGGAGGGCCGTCCTCGACCACGCGTCCCGAGTCCACAACCAGTACGCGCGGAAATGATAAAGTTTCGCCAACATCGTGAGTCACGCAGAGCAAGGTTGCGTTACTCCAGTATTTTCGTGTGCGGGTCATGAGATCCCTACGTTGCTGGCGATCGAGTCCGCGGAAGGGTTCATCCAGAATGACGAGGCGGACGCCGCGCCGGTGCATGGCGCGTCCGAGTCGCACGCGCTGTCCTTCGCCGCCCGAGACCAGCCCGCCGTTTTCTCCCAGCTCCGTTTGCAGACCAGCCGGCAACTTTCTCAAGAGCCCGTGCAACTCCGCGGATTCCAGGAGTTCCGGGTCGGGTACGGTTCCGGGGCCCGCACCGAAGACGAGGTTCTCGAATAGCGTTCGGTTCCAGAGTTGCACCGCGGGATCAACCCAGGCAGTCTGCGAACGCACTTCGTCGAGGATATCTTCATTGAGCGCAGCACCATCAATCAGCACTCGACCGCTCGCTGCGCGGTACCAGCCGAGCAACAGACCGAGCAAAGTGGACTTGCCCGCGCCTGACGGACCGACGACGGCTACGTGACCGCCCGGCGGCAAGGCAAGGTCGATCTCTTCCAGCACCATGTGGCCCGCGACCCGAACACTAACATTCTCGAAAACCACTCTCGCCGCGGTGACGGTTTTTTCCTGCATAGGATTCTTGGCCGCGAGAGCAGCCCCCGCTTCCTGATCTCCGTCTGTAACCGCCTGCGGGGCGCTCAGGGGCTCCAGCAGCCGGAGCGTTCGATTACGAAGCGTTGGATATCGCCATGCAATCTCCGCAATGTCTTGACCAATGAATGGAAGATTGAGCGTCCAATATGCGAGCAGCAAAATGCTGGCAAAATCTCCAGAGTGCGAGATGTGTTCGATCAAGATCAAGGCAGCCAGTCCGAAGCCGGCGAAGAACTGCAGGGCTTCCATCCAGACTACGAGTCGCTGCACAGAAAACGCGGCTTGGGTCCATTCGCCTAACTGTGCTTCGTGCCGCCGGCGAAAGGCATGCTCGGCACGATGCGCCAGCAACGGCACCAAACCCAGGAATGCATCCAGGTAATAACAACTGAGTGCGCCTTCGTGATTTCGCAGACGCATGTCAC
>JASHSL010000579.1 GCA_030040855.1 Terriglobales bacterium | reverse complement strand
GGCCAAATCAGATGATCAAAATGGGCCAAATCAAGTTGACAAACACAGAAGCATTTCCAACACTGAGTCGCGGTTTGGTAGCCAGAGAGGTCAGTTCGCAGACCATCGGCAACTCTTCCCTAAACCCCTAACAGAAGGGTAGTCCATGATTCGCCTGGGCAATGTCGCTTGAAAGCATGAATCGAATAGGGCGCCCCTGAGACCCCACACAGCCCACTACCGTGTCCCTTACAAACCCGAGACAGACTTGACTTCGCCATATTGCGGGTTCTTCCAGAGCTCACCTTTATATTCTATAAAGTCAGCAGTTGCCTGTGCGATTTCTCGTCCGTAATAGCGTTCAACCACGTGCAAGGCGAGATCGATTCCCGAGGTTTCGCCTGCGGCAGAAGCAACTTTGTCATTATCGATGTAGCGCAGTCCCGTGACGAATTGCACCGCGGGATATTTCTTTTGCATGTCATTCACGAACATGTGATGGGTAGTTGCTCTTTGATGGTCTAGAAGGCCGTAAGCGGCTAGCATGGAGGCGCCAGTGCAGACCGACATGGTTAGGTCCGCAGTCCTTGCGTTATCCAGCAACCATTTCTTTTGCGCTTCGCTTCGACCGCCTTGTGCGGGAATCACGATCACTTGCGGTCTAGGGGCATCTTCGAAAGTGTAATTGGGAACGATCTGCAGACCTTCGGCGGAGATGGGTTTCTGTGAATCGGAAACGGCGTATACGCTGAAGGGCATGATCATGTCGTCACCGCCACGCCAGGGCTGACCTTGGGAAGTGACCATGGTAGAAACAAAGACGTCCCACGGTCCTGCGAGATCGATCAGAGTGGTCTTATCAGAAACGATGCATGCAACGTGGATAACTCCGTTGGTAGGCGGTTTGAGCGTGTGCAACAGTTTCTTGTCGGACTGTGTCTGATTGGACTTGGCCACCGCAGCAAGCGCGACGCACACCGCTGCGAGAACGATAAGTGTGCAGATTGCTTTCGTCACTGTGGAACTCCGGCATAAAGAGTTTGCTAACAGGCCAAGTTTAGAGCTACTATAGGACGTCTCAAATGATAATGATCCGGCTTTTTGAGACATCTCGCGATTGGCAAGCTGTCTCAAGGTGATATGCCGCGGTATCCCGGTGTGTAAATGAAGCCGAAACATATCGTGATCCTGGGATATGACGGGGTAATGGGCCTGGATCTTGTGGGGCCGATGGAGGCCTTTGGAAGCGCGCAAGTCCCCTCGACAAAGGGAGCTAAGGAGGCTTGTTATCAAGTAACCATAGCCGCACTGCAGGAAAAAACGTTTCGCTCCGAATTCGGGCTCAAGTTTATCGCGGAAAAGAGTCTCTCCGGCGTTCGGGATGTGGACACGTTGCTGATTCCCGGCGGCAGAGGCTTGCGTGAGTCAAATCACCACCGAAAGCTTGCGGCCTGGCTACAGCAATGGGCGGGATCGATGCGGCGGATCGCGTCGGTTTGCACGGGAATTTATGGCCTCGCGCCATCGGGATTGTTGGACGGCCGTAAGGTTGCGACGCACTGGAGATTCGCTGCGGATGTGGCGCAGCGTTATCCGAAGCTGCGAGTCGATTCTAGCTCACTGTATGTGCGGGACGGGAAATTCTGGACCGCCGCGGGTGTGACGGCGGGCATCGATCTTTCGCTGGCCTTGATTGAAGAGGATTTCGGAGTGGAAGTAGCGCTTTCGGTCGCACGCGAATTGGTCGTGTACATGAAAAGATCTGGAGGACAGGAACAGT
Source organism: Terriglobales bacterium (assembly GCA_030040855.1). GTDB lineage: Bacteria > Acidobacteriota > Terriglobia > Terriglobales > Acidobacteriaceae > JAFAGX01. Next base: position 6,818 of record JASHSL010000579.1, on the reverse strand, counting down.
ATTCGGAGCCATTGCAGTTTCAGGTGCAATCGCGCAGTCGCTTTGCGGATCTTTTGCCGTGGGTGCAGGCGCACCTCGAGCAGGATCTTTCGGTCGAGGCGCTGGCGGCGCGAGTTTCGCTGTGTCCGCGGCAATTTTCGCGTCGCTTTACCCGGGAGTTTGGCAGCAGCCCGGCTTCTTTCGTGCGGCGCATGCGCCTGGATGAAGCGCGGCAGCGCCTCTCCGCCCCAGAGTGCACGGTGGAAGGCGTGGCGCGCTCGGTGGGCTTTAGCGACGGCGATAATTTTCGGCGCGCCTTCGAGCGATGCTTCGGAATTGCCCCGAGTGCGTATCGAGGGCGGTTCACAGCTAGGCGCGGCGCTGTTAATGGCCCGGCGTGGCCAACCGTAAAGAGAAAGGATTTCTTACAATAAACATCTGTTTGTCGACGTGGTTAACAGTCGAGGGTTTGCAAAGGGACAACAGCATAGGTCCTCGTAAACGGCCTAGCGTTTACCGAACTCCTGGCCGCGGGGGCCCCAATAATCCCGGAGCCGGTTCTCCCAGGTCCGGGGAATCTTGGCATTTTCTTCCCAGGTCCTTCCCAGCTTGGCGAGGTTTAAGCGCTGATTCGCATATGCCCCGGCTTCCGTGGTTTGCCCCGGGTCCAGTTCCCTCTCATGCGTAAGGCTCAACTCGGCTCTGTGTCGGAACGCCACGCTGACGATGGAACCGCCAAGTATTCAGAGTCCCTTTGCCCGATGTAGGCGTTTCCTACGTCGGGGAGGTTTCGCCTCCTCTGAGGGCGTTACCCCCCGTTCATCGCTCCTACGGACTCATGCGCCCATCCTCTCTGGCTCTCCTCTCCTTCGGCCTTGGCCTCGTTCGAGGAGTCTTTGCAGGTTGCGATCAGCTCCTGCTGCCAGCGGGATGTTCCCGACGTTATTTCACCAATTGACCTCTTACTAGCGGAAGATTCTCGAATCCACCAGTCTGCAGCGATTCCGTCTACGTTGACTGGTCTTCGAGTCGGGCTTACGATTTGCCTCGTGGGCGGACAGAAGGAGCGTCTTTGAAATGAAATGGGTGCTTCCCGTTGTTCTCCTTTGCGTACTTGTTCCCCTCGGTCGGGCAGCGGACAAGAAAGAGGAAAAGCCCAAGCCGGCCCAGTCAATCGCCGAACTACAGCAGCAACTAGAAAAGATTCTCAAGGACACACACACCCCAGGAATGTCGGTTGCCATCCTGCATCGTGAAGGGCCGGAGTGGGTTGCAGGGTTGGGCAAAGCGGACGTAGCTAGCAATCGTGCGACCACGGCAGATACGCTGTTCCGCATCGGCTCCACATCGAAGGCCTTCGTTGCGCTTTCAGTCCTCATCCTGGCCGATCAGGGAAAGCTTTCGCTGGATGACCCCGTACGCAAACTGGCTCCCGAAGTGTGGTTTGAGAACCGCTGGGAGGCAACCGATCCAGTGCGGCTAGTTCATCTCTTGGAACACACCACGGGCTGGGATGACATGCACTTGCGCGAGTATGCCAAGGATTGGCCTGGTACGATGGACCTGCGCGAGGCACTCGACTACGACCATCACTCGCGCATTTCCCGCTGGCGGCCCGGCACGCGCATGGCGTACTGCAACTCCGGCCCTCCGGTCGCGGCCTACATCGTGGAGAAGATCACAGGCCAGCGGTTTGAGGATTTCGTAGAGCACACCTTGTTCCGTCCGATCGGGATGAAAACCGCAACCTATTTCCAGCCCGTCCCCGACGCTGCCACGACTCTCTATTATGATGATGGCAAGACTCCTTACCCCTACTGGAATATCCTGTTTCGCCCCGCGGGATCGATCAATGCTTCCGCCAGCGACATGGCGGCGTATGTGCAGTTCTATCTCAGCCGTGGCGCGGTGAACGGTAAGCAGATCGTGCCCTCGTCCGACATTGATCGCATGGAGAACCCCGCGAGCACCTGGGCGGCGAGGGATGGAATGAAAGCCGGCTACGGCCTGAGCAATTATTGGAGCATTGAAGACGGCTTCGTCTACCACGGGCACAACGGAGGCGTGAACGGCGGGCTCACTGAAATGGCTTACATGCCCGACTATAGCGTGGGGTATTCTTACAGTATTAATAGCGGCAATGAAGATGCCTTTGATAAGGCCGGCGAGGCCATCCGGGCTTACATCACAAACAAGCTGCAGAAGCCAGCGGTGCCCGCAGCGGCATCGCTCCCGCCCAGCGCCACGGAGTATGCCGGCTGGTACGAGCCGGATTCCCCAAGGGTCGAACTGACGCACTTCCTGGAACGCTTGCTTGGGATCAACTGGATCCACTTCAAGGACGGCAAGCTGGTTATGACCTCGCTGGGTGGGAACGAGACGTTTGTTCCGGTCAGCGGCAGGCAATTCCGTTACCTTCCGAAGAAAGATGCACCTGAGCCCGTCGCGACCCTCGACTTGCTGCCGCTGGACGAGGAAGGATGGTTCGTCCAGGCCGGCACGCAGACCACGATGAAGCGCATCCCAGCGTGGCTGGCATTGGCGGAAATTGTCGTTACAGCTTTCGTGGCTCTCGCCGTCGTGTCTATTGTGGTCTATGCGCCGTTCTGGATTCTGGGCGGACTCAGCAAACGCCGCAGGCGACCGGCGGAGCGCGCCATGCGAGCCTGGCCTCTGATAGCCGTCCTCAGCCTGGCAGCCTTTGTGAGCATCTTCATTGTGTGCAGTGACGACCTGATCGAGCGGATGGGAAATCTGACGGGATGGTCCGCGGCTCTGTTCTTGTTGACCATTGTCTACGCCGTTGCCGTGGTGAAGAGCGCCATCTCGTCGTGGCGCGTGCCGGCGGAGTCGGTGCGCTGTGGCGTGCGGCGATTTTCGATCGTTGTGAGTGTGGCTCTCCTCATTGCCGCAGCCTACCTCGGCTACTGGGACATCATCGGCCTGCGGACCTGGGCATGAGAGATATCTCCTCGTTGCGGGTATAACACGCGACTCACAACGCTAACACGTCGTTGGGTTTCAAAACTCCTCAATGCATTATGAAAGAGCGTCCCGCTTCAGAAGAGTGAGGCCGGATGAGGCGCCGCCTCCGCTCCGCTACGCTCTGTAGGGCTTCGCTCCGCTGCGGCGGCGCAGCTAGGAATCGTACCAGGGGACAGGCGAAGCAGATGGGAGATGGCGCTTTACCTTGGGGGGAAGATAAGCGTTGGCACGAATACCTTCCCCCAAGGAGGCAACTGAAATGAGTCGCGACATCAAGCATATCGGCATGGACCCCACAAGGAAGCGATTGTGATTGCCGTGCTGAGTGGTAGCGGCAAGTTAGTCATGGAATCCATCGTGGAAACCAAAGCCAGCAGCATTATGCAGTTTATCTAGGGTCTGCGAGGGGAGCTGCATTAGGATGAGTGCTATGCCGACTTTTTTGACAAGATCGCCCGGCACACGCTTTGACGGAGAAGCTGGGCAGTTATAATCCGTCCTTGCTCAATAAACTTGTCCTTGAACATCTCCGCCAGAGACCTCTTCGCGTCCTCCTAAATGCCTTGGGTGTGGGTGTTGAGGTGATGGTGATATTGACACTGGCCGGGATCAAGTACAAAGGCTCTCTTCAGAACCCAAGTGACCTTCCAAAGTTACTTGCCGCTCGTGACCGCATTCATGACGCTGAAAACTGCGGTCATGGGACGGACTCCAGGAGTAACCCTCCACACGGGAAACCCAGATCACTTCCGATGCTCCTTCTACGCGATGCACTCAATGAATTTCTGGCGAAGATGCTCGCGTCGATTAAGGAGCCACTTGCAGGCTCGAATGGAAAGGCTGCTCCGCGGTGACAATACCCTTACCCCCGACTCCGCTCTCCCGAATGCATTCCTGAGTTGAAGCCCTTGTTGCAAGAGGGTTATGCTGAGATGCAGAGCGAGGGTGCTTGCTATGCGCGGTTCAATCTGGCGACATCGCTGCCGCCCTCTAACATTACTGCTCGTTGTAATGGCGGTGATACCTACAACCCATGCTGCGCCGCAAGAATACCAGGGCGGCAACCTAGGGAAATACAGCGTCTGCTCCAACTTAAGTGAATATATTTTCGTCGGTGGGACTGCTGGTTTCGACGCGCTTCGTGATGGCGATCAGTTCCCGGAGCTCCTCAAAACCGGTCACGTGGGGCTCTATGAGCACGCCAATGCGATCAGCGCGGCCGAGAATCCGCCGAGTATCATTAGGGCCATTGAGCGGGTGTTTCGGGGGACGGGACCGGGGGAAGCCGAATTGGGGCAGGTCGGCTGGAATTATTTCACTCTTCCGCCAAACTACGGGTACTATCAGAGTACTTATATACAAAATGGCCTCAGACCCTCGGAAGCCAATGTGAACACCCCGTCTGATTCGGCTGCTCCAGGCCAATTGGAAGAGGACCTGAAGGAGTGGAAGGAGTACGTCGATGCCGCCAGAAGCGTGGGTATCAACTCTGTGGCTCCAGTGGTAGCTCCCAATGACCCGAGCGAACCCAAACTGGGGGACGACGTATTTGCGACGAACCCCTTCTATGAGCTCGAGCGCGATGAGGCGCTTTATGGCAAAGCAATCGCCTTTGACGTTCCGCCAAACTTCTTTCTTACGGGCGGAAGCGGCCCGGGCTACCAGAAGTTTATTGTCCAAGCCATCGAATGGGGCAATGCCCATAGGCTGCGAACGACAATGTTGCTTTCTCCTTACCCTTGGCCTATGAATTCGTCCGGCCAGCCCGTCACCTTTCTTCAGTTCACCGAAAATACGTTTAGCCGCGACACCGAGGATTTTGTGAGCCGTCTGTTCGCGGACTATGCTGTTCCTTCCGAGTGGGCGGTCGACAATTACGAAGACACCTATCCCCATGACGCTCCCGCAATGGTGCCGGAAACGGTCCGAAACACTACCACTGAGGTTGGCCTTTGGCTGGCCAGGCACGCACCCGTCTATGTGTATCGGGATGATACTGGTGGCATAGTATGTCCGCCACCGTCCAGCAGCGCGAACCCAGGCGATTAGCGACTGAGCAGCGGCTAGAAAACCAAAGGGTTTGGCCTGTAGCGAGTATTCGTGAGCGAGCTGGCCCTCGATTTCTCGCCTGAGATTCGATGCAAGCCGTTCTGAGGCATCGTAGCCATCGTGACTGAATCGCAGGCGACCGTCAGCAAAAGCATCAACGCGTGACAGCCGTTGACGCCCAGTAGGATCGCATTCGCGTTTTCGGTGTAAGCAACGGGAGCACTTTCGCATTTTTTGGGCCTGGTCTCTGTTTCCATTGTGTCTCCTCCTGCTTGCGCATTCGCCGCCCAAAAGAGCGCGGGCGGATTGTCGCAATATGTCCGAGTTGCTGCTCACCACGGAAGGCGCAGGATTCGAGCGTTTGAAGGTTCGCTTCGTTGCCGAGACTTCGCCCGGCCGCGGTCGTTGATTTGTGCCCGGGCGGGCTGATTGTCGCCGTTAATGGAGGGACCGTTCGGGGCTCTGACCTGGAGGAAGTTCGGCAGATGTTCATGCCGGAGGGGCAGCAATTCTCGCTGAGGATCCAACTTGGATCGGATACCCTCGAAAAAGTCTTTACCACCAAGCGAGTCATCCGCTATCGGCCCCGACGAAAGCTTGACGATGACGTGTAGCTCTGGATTAATATGTGGCGAGACAAGTAAACGCCCAGCGCCACGACGGGTGTAAACAGTATGCAAGGACGGCTCGCCATCTCGAGCCGGCGGCAAATCGCCGCTGGAGAATTTTGCTCGTGGCATTGGCGGCTGATTGACTTTATCGATCAAAGGCTTCGACTTCTTTCTGAGAGGAGTGAACTTATGAGCAACAATCTTTCCTGGAGTGCCATAGTGGGGCTTGCCCTGGCATTCATCCCTTTCTCGAGCGCGTCGGTACTTGCGCAGGACGCGGCTGGCACTTACAAGGCCAAGTGCGCCGTGTGCCATGGCGCGGATGGTAAAGGGAACACTTCGATGGGCAAGAACATGGGGGTGCAAGACTTCTCATCCTCCGCCGTGCAGCAGGAGTCGGATTCGAACCTCGCACAGATCATCGAAAAGGGTAAGAACAAAATGCCGGCGTACGGGACTAAATTGAGTGACGCGCAGATCAAAGATCTTGTCGCCTACGTTCGTCAACTCGGCAAAGGAAAGTAGAACCGAGCAGCGATGAGAGTTTCTCTCCGGCTGATGATGCGCAACCGGTTGAGTCTGGCCGGAGTCGCCCTCGGATTGGTGAGCCCGGGAAACATCGTCCTCTTCACGCTGATTGACTTCGTCTCCGGAAGCGCCAGTCCCTACGTCGGGATTCTTGCCGATAGGGTGGCGCCGGCATTTCTTATCCTGGCCCTCCTTCTGATTGGCGGGGGCCTCTGGCGGGAGCGGCGACTGAAAGCCGTGGATGTGCTTGCGGAGGTTTCGCCGCTTCCGCGCATTGATCTCAACGATGCCCGGCAGCGCAGTGCGGCCCTGGGATGTTTTGGGTTTTGGGTACTTCTCCTCGTTGTCAGCATGGCCGGCAGCTACAAATCCTATCAATACACGGATTCTGTCCAGTTTTGCGGACCCGCCTGTCATGCGGCGATGCATCCGGAGTACACGGCGTATCGGCTTTCTCCGCACGCGCGAGTCACATGCGTGGAGTGCCATGTCGGCGCGGGGGCGACCTGGTATGTGAAATCGGGGCCTGTAGCACTATTTATGGGTTGAGTGTCGGCCGTGGAAAAAGCCGCTCCGTGCAAGGTCCAAAAGCGGGACTTCCCCGCCTCGCTTGGAAATCTCGCAACAGCGGTGGGATTCCCAGTTTCCCATCACCTCCCTTTCCTG
>JASHSL010000578.1 GCA_030040855.1 Terriglobales bacterium | reverse complement strand
GGGTGTACACGGTACCAAACCGGCTCGCCCGGTGGCCAGGAAACCGACGTTCATGGGATGAAAACCGTCGACGTCTTTTTCTGGATCGACCGTCATCAGAACCTTCTTGGCATCGACCTGAGGAGGCAAGGGCAACTGGACGAGAATCCCATCGATTTCATCCCGCCGATTCAGGTCTGCCACCAGAGCGCGCAATTCGTCGGTCGAGGCGGTGTCGGGAGGGGTGTGCTTTTCGCTGTAGATGCCAACTTCTTGGCAGGCTTTCACCTTGCCCCGGACATACACCGCCGAGGCCGGATTATCTCCCACCAGAACCACGGCCAGTCCGGGACGCATGGCGGCCGCGATCATGTTCTTCACTTCGGCGGCAACCTGCGCCCGAATCTCGCTTGCGATTCTGGTACCGTCGATGATCGTAGCAGCCATGCATCCTCATCGAGCCAACGGCAGCTCTTTTCTAATCTTCTCCCGAGCGGCAGGATTGCCCGCCCGACCTCCCGCCTCAACGGCGGAACACGGGAAACTCCTCACTGCCCACTTTGCTTACATTCGCCTCGGCAAATTCCCGGCAGCGGTCGAGCGCGGCCTGCAATTGTTCGAGCGAGTTCTCCCGTGCGATGTCATCGGCATCGATCGGCACTGGGATCTGCCGGCATACCCGCATCAGAGCGCGCGAAAACGGCTTGGGGATCATCAACCGGTCCCAGGTATTCAGCACCCAGGCATTGCTCAGCGCAATATGAAAGCCGACCATCGGTATGCCGGTTGCTCGCGCCAGCGTGACCGGGCCCGGTTTCACGACATGTCGTGGTCCGCGCGGGCCGTCCAGGGTGAAGGCCACAATCCAACCTTGCTCGAGCTCCCGCCGCATCCCGAGTAGGGCCCGCACCGCAAACCGGCTGCTCGACCCGCGCACCTTGACGAACCCGAACTTCTGCATGATCCGCCCGGTGTATTCACCGTCGAAACTGTCGCTGCTCATCACTCGAATGTTCAGATCACGCCAGAGATACATCGCGGGAATCATCGCGCTGTGCCAGAACGAATACACAAAGGGACGAGCCTCAAGACTACCAGGCGAGCCCTCTTCCCATGACACCGCAAAGCGAAGCGTTGGACCTAGGGTCCGAATCATCCCATAACCAAACCACGTAATCAGCCATAACTGAAATCGCTGCCAGAGCGTGAAACGCCCTGGTGCAGCCGAGGCCTGATCCGAAGCGGGAGTCGTGGCGGTGGTGCTCACTCTGCTATTGTACCGTTCGAATTTCGTTGTGCCCTGGGACCATCTGAGCTCCGCCATCCTAGCGATCGCCTGTAGGCTGGCGTTTCCTGGAGTTACCGTAGAACCTTCCCTGTCAAGCCAAGGCGCGAGCCGCGGCCGAACAGCATGACGCCGTTCACAGGGTATGCAGGTAGGCCAGCAAATCGGCAATCTGTTGCTCGGTGAGCACCTGGCTGTAGGCCGGCATTTTGTCGCGCCCCATCCGGATGACATCGCGTACGCGATCATCGTTCGCTGGCATTCCGCTCATTGGGAGGTAGGGCTGCTTGAAAATGTGCTTCATGCTGGGTCCATGGCGTCCGCGAGAAGAGTAGGGAGCATGGCAGCGGTCGCAGTATTGATCATAGATGCGACGTCCAGCCGCCTGCTGCGCATTGAGTCCGAGTTCAGCGTCGCTCTTGCGTCGCTCAATGTCGCAGCCGATGGCACTGATCCCCAGAATGGCGAGAGTCAGAACCTTAAGACCGAGTTTGCCGTTGAAGATAAAGGAATGCGGAATCAGAACCTCCCCCCCAATCACCTGCGCATGGGCCCATGTACAATAAAGAAATAATAATAGTAAATAATCGTGAATCCATGTCAGCCGCCGGAACGCAAGTGGAGGTGAAGCGAGTATATGAGAAACCTGCGCTGTCCGACGGGACGCGCGTGCTGGTGGATCGTCTTTGGCCGCGGGGCTTGTCGAAGGATAGAGCCGAGATCGATGCCTGGCTGCGTGAGCTTGCTCCCTCGGACCTCCTGCGGACCTGGTTCCATAGCTATCCCTCCGAATGGTCGAGCTTCCGCAGGCGCTATCTGAAAGAACTCTCCCGCCCCGAGGCGACGGGCGCATTAGACGAACTCTATCGCTTGGCCCATGGGGAGAAGCAGCTCACCTTGCTGTTTGCCTCCCGCAACGAGCAGCATAACAACGCAGTTGTTCTGAAAGATCTTCTGAATGGCATGCGTAAACCTCCTACCGGCACCGGTCCCGCCGGAACCCGTGCCCTGCGCCACCGTCAGGCGAAAGGTATGTCCCGCCGGTAGCCGGACCTCAAGAGACAGGTTGCCTGTCCCAGAGTCAGTTGGGCGGCGCTATGCAGTTCGTGCGTGCAAAGTGCGGCACGGCTTCCGAGGACGGTTCGGGTGGACCTAAAGAGTAGCACGGTCCGGTTTGTGTGGAACTGGGCGCTGGATCTTTTCGCAATACATGCGACGAATTGCCCCATCGGTTCTTCACGAACCGATGCACCCGGTCGGGCATGATTTCCGCCCCAATTATTTCTGCCCGGTAGTCGGCGCACGCTGCAACCAGTATCTGCCGCGGCCGCAAGGCAATCTTGCGCTCCCAGCCGCCATCGAGCCAAACCACGTCTCCGAGTGGCTAAGGTATACGAGCGGGTTGCCAACCTGCGCAGGAATTTCTCGCATCAACTAACCCACCAGCCGATGCAATCTCCGGCGTTATGTTTAAAAGACCTGAGCATGCTTGGTTTGGCGAAAACCAAGCTTGCCAAGGCGATGCTCGACGCTGTCTGCGGGGTCCTTCGTCAGTGGAAGTACAAATCTGTGTGGAACGGTACCTATGCTCTCGAAGCCGATCTTTCTTCTCCTCGACCCAGCTCTGCTCCGCCTGTGGATACTAAAAGCCAGAAGCTCAATCTTTCCGACCGTGGATCTGCCCAAGGTGGGAAAGCAAGCACCGTAGAGACCCAAACGCCGCTCAGAATCTGGAAGACGAAGGTAGAAGACAACTCGTCGCTATGGGAATCCTAGAGACGCAAACCGCCTGTGGACAATGTGTAAGACCCACCATGGTCGGCAACGTAAGCAGGAATCCCCCGCCTTTAGGCGTAGGGAGTTTCAAGGTTTGACCTTGAAGACCACTCCATCGCCGTACTCACCTCCTTGTTTGGTCGTACCGTAAAGGTTGCCCAGGGCGTCAAAGACCAAGTTGCTGAACGAGAACATACCGTCGTTGCCCCCGGTGAAGACATGAAGGGACGTATATTTCCAGGTGCTGCCGCTTGGCGTCAGTTCATAAACCGTACCCGCGTCGTGGCTGCCATCGCAGTGGGTTGTGGCGTAAATCCTGCCGGATGCGAGCAACAGGTTGCGGAACGATCCTGAGATGCCCCACCCGGACAACCTGTAAATCACAGTGAACTTCCAGCCAGAACTTGAGGGAGTTAACTTGAACACCGTGCCGCCACCTTCGTAACCACCCTGGCCCCCGGCCGTCGCCGCGCCATAAAGGTTGCCCGAAGAATCCAGAATGATGCCGGCATAAGGAACCCCGCCGTCACTCTCCATGGCGAAGGAATGGAGAAGCTCCTCCGTCCAACCGGAAGTTGACGGAGTTAATCGGAACACCGCGCCGTCTCCGGAAGCACCTCCCGCAGAAGTCGTGCCATAGAGGTTGCCGGCCGCGTCGAAGGTAACACCAGCCACGGGATTGGCTCCATCGCCGTCGCTGCCGAAGCTGTGTAGCACTTCCTCGGTCCAGACTCCGGTGGCACTCGCCGGACGAATCAGCTTGAAAACCACCCCATTGCCTGGCTTGCCGCCTGCGAATGTTGTGCCGTATAGGTTTCCCGCCGCATCTGTGGTCAAGCCGGCTTGAGGGTTCGCACCGTCCGCTTTGAGGGTGAAGGAATGGACCACACTCTCCTTGCCGGTGGACGTAATCTCGAAGACGGTTCCTCGATCAGACGTGCCTCCCGCGGTCGTAGTTCCGTAGAGATTACCTCCAATCAGAATCAACCCCCCCTCGGGATCTGCGCCGTCCGTTCCGCCCTTAAAGCTGTACAGCACTGTTTCCTTGCCCGCGGGGTTGAACTTGAACACGGCTCCCTCGCCAAAATCTCCGCCCGAACTAGCCGTGCCGTAGAGATTTCCTGAAGAATCGATGGTAAGGCCGGCAAGGGGATTGGCCCCATCGGTTCCACCGGTGAAGCTGTGCACTACGCTGAAAGTTTGGGCCAGAGTCTTTGGGCATGTGATCGCGTTTAACCCAAGCATCCATACAAACACTAGCCAGCATTTGCTTCGCGACGTCCATTTCGGCTTCATCAAGTTGTTCCTTTCTGAGTCCGCAGTGTGGCGCAGTCAACTGTGTTCCCGGCGCTGACGGAATCACCGTCTGCGCCCGGTCCGACTGGATACCTGCTGATCATTTGGAGAATTGGCAGATTATAGGTATCCCCGCCATGGGCGAAAAGATCCGAGAAGTACATCCCACGTTGCCCGCTGTCGAAAAACCATGCCGTTTTGCCTCACCCTGCCAGAAGCAGGATTTCGCCTGTTTTGCCGTTCGGTTGGAGGCTTTCAATAGCCGGGGCCGATGGCTCGGAATCTCAGCTTCATCATGTCCCGGGTGGGAAAACAGGTGTAGAATGTGCGCTGTTTTTGGAATCGACAAAAGACCCCGTAATTTTCTCCTTATCCTTATTCTTCGCCCTAGCTTTTGACGGCCTTTTAAAATCTTTTGCGCCGGGAGGACATCATCATGGATAACAGCGCTCGTTTGCAGCTCACCGCGAGGATAACCTATGACCTGGGTTGGCTTGCGGCCATCGTGGGGGGGCTTTTACACTTCGGCCTGGCAGTCGGAATATTCCAGTCGATTGGTCTCAGGAAGCGAAACCTGTTCGAGGCCGCTGTGCTGTTGTTTCTCATCAGCATCGCTTCCGTTGCGCGTAGTCTTGCCCCCGAGAAGAAGTAAAGCTCCCCATGGATCAGGAGTCGCGAAAGGGTTCGAGCGTGATGAGGCAGTGCCCGCAAAGCGGCGGGAGCTTGACCTCGCCGTGCCCAGAACGCGCGCGATGTTGAGCGTGAGGTACGGAATCGAGAAGGGGATATCACCAACACCTTGGACCTTTGCGTTTTTCGGTTTCGCTGCAAGGGAAGAAGCTGTTCTTTCGTTCTTCAAATCAATTGCTTAGCTGATATAGCGAGATTGAAGGGAAAAGGAAAGCGGCGGCCAGCAGCTCTCTGCGCTCGAAGCCATTCCAGCTAATGCCACGTCACTCGGTAGATCGATCCGCTTCCGTCATCGCTGATATAGAGTGATCCGTCGGAGCCGATTGCCAGCCCGACGGGTCGGCCCATCCACTTGCCTCGACGGGTCTCGCCGGGCGGAAGCCAGCCGGTGATGAAGTCTTCCACCCGTTCCGGTTCTCCAAGGTCATTCATCTTTATTCTGACTACCTTGTAACCCGTGGGCACGCTCCGGTTCCAAGATCCGTGAAAGGCCACAAATAGATCGCCTCGGTATTCTGGAGGGAACATTGTTCCACTATAAAAAACCAGCCCTAGCGGGGCGGAGTGGGCCTGCAACTCGACTCGCGGCGGAACGGTCAGGCGGCAGCGCTCGGCCGTCCCGCCGAAGCTGGTGTCCGGGACGCGATTGCCGTAACAAAACGGCCATCCAAAGTCACCGCCCGTAGGTCCGAGATCGTCGATTTCATCGGGAGGCAAATCATCGCCGAGCCAATCACGCCCATTGTCCGTTACCCATACGCTCGCGCTGCGTTCGTTCAAGGCCAAGCCCACAGCATTGCGCAAGCCCGTGGCGAACAGGTGGGCTCCGGAGCCGTCCTCGTTCATTTCTAAAACCGCGGCCCGCCGGGGGTCTTTCTCCATACAGACGTTACAGCTTGACCCTGCCGAAACGTAGAGCTTGTGATTGGCAAATAAGATCGTACGGGTCATGTGCCCGCCCAGGCTTTCGGGAAGCTCAGCGATCACGACCGGAGTGGTTGCCTGAAGACGGGATTCATCCCAGTTGTAGCGCACAAGACGCGTTACCTCAGCAACATAAAGTCGCCCGTCATGAAATGCGATGCCATGGGGACCATTGAGATCCTTCAGCACGGTGACCTTGCGGGCGGCCTGGCCGCTCGGATCGGCATCGGGCAGCGCTGTCACCGTGCCGGCCGATTCCGAGGTGGCCAGCAATACCCCACCCGGACTGAATGCCAGCATGCGCGGTGATTCGGTCCTGACAAACAAGGCAATCGCAAATCCGGGTGGTAGCTTTAAGGATTTCAGGTCGAGCGGCGTGGCATACCATCGTTTGATCCGGTCTTTGAGGGGACCGAAGCTCTCGACGGCTAAGGCCAGAAGGTTCTCGGCGTAGTCCACCCCATGCGTCTGGTTCTTCCCTCGGCCGAGCGCCCACCAAGTCCCCGCCCCGAAAATGGCCGCAAGGATGAAGACGGTTATTAGTCTATGCCGCAACATTGCTAGGGTACGATGAAGCCCAAAGTTTACGCCGTGCTATGAGTTGCATAGCGCATACGCCGCCGGGGTGAAGTACCTCAGGTCAGGCGAGCAAGAAACCGTGTATGGACGATCCCCAATGCCCGGTTCGCGCCCGAAAGCGCCGCTGGGTCCAACCGTGCTGATTTTGCCATCGATTCGCATCCTGCATGACGCCCAATCATACGACAAGCCGCGGTTAGGGAGCTCGCATCGCAAATCTCGGCACTGTCCCACACTCTAGTTGAAGAAAACAGCAGGCGCTTGCGCTACGGTTTGCAGCATGAGACGCTGGAACGATCCGAAAGCGCTACGCAATATCGGCAGTCGGGCGATCCGCTGCGCAACACTGGTGGCCGACCGGTGTTTGTATCTTCCTGGCGTACCTGGGAGTATCAAGTGCGACGATGCGAGGTTGCAGAATGAAGAAATGGTGGACTTTCCTGGCCTTACTGCTGTTGCTCGCGCTAGCTGGATGCGCTCATCCACAGCCGGTTTATAATGAGCCGCCACCTCCTCCGCCGCCACCGCCGCCAGTCGAGTTTCGCGAAGCCGCCCAGCAAGGTGTCTACGACGGATACCAAGCGGCAAAGAGCGATGTCGCGGCTGAACGGCCGCCGAACGTCGAAGGGCATGAACCGTTCCGCAATCCGCCGGTGCCACCCGAAGCGGTTGAGGCTTACCGCCGGGCCTTCCGGAATGGCTACGATGCCTTCCTCCATGGCGCACCGCCACCACCGCCTCCGAACCGCTGACCTGCGCACTGAAAGCGTACGTTTCACAGGGTGTAAAGATTGTTTACGGTTGCGGAACAGGAATGGAAAGGGAAACGCCTTGTCCCTGCGCTTGTTGGAGGCAGACAGCGCGGCGAACTCTCGCACTGGCTGTGGCTGTCAATAAGGTTTCAACCGGTAGAGAGAAACTTTGGCGAACGCGTGATCGACCACACTGCCCGACCGAATGAGCTCGGAGACGGGTTCATCGGACGGGAGAGTCAATTTGCCCTTACCGATAATCCGTAGCCATTCGCCTTGGTTTAGCGTCACCATAGTGTGCGCGTGATCGTCAGCTCCATACAGACTGACGGCGCCACCTGTATTTGCGTCCCACGTTTTGCCGCCAATCCATAGAACCACCTGGAGCTCGGAATAGGCGAATTTCTGAGCTGGATCTTCGGGTTGAAGGTCGGCCAAGTGCGGAGAAAAGGGGAGCCGCAGAGGAGCGGAGTCGACATTCTCAACCGTGACCTCGAACCTGGGTTGATCTTCGACTTGATAATACGTGTTGTCGAGCGACACCAACGTCGTGCGCAAACTGGCCTGCTGGGTGGAACGTCCAAGCCCGAATAGCTCCAACGGGGAGCAAAGCTCGTGGTGGTGCTCCTGAATCCCTCCCCTGGCCGCTTCGCCTGCATTTGGGGTTGATGGTGGGCGTCTCAGATTGGGTCGGCCGCGACCTTGGTCAAGTCCACGACACCGACTTCCTGCGCCCAGCAATTGATCGCGGCAGCAGCCGCGACCACGACTACCAAACCGACCCGTCGAACAGCAACGGGACCCATACTCGTGCCTCCCGGGGAAGGCGGAAAAACTGGAGCCATCAGTATAGTCCATCCTGCTGAGCGCCTGTCGGCACTCGATTCTTGGCGATGTCCTATCAGTGCGTTGATTCCAGCTTAATGATGTGCCATGTCCCCCTGGGGGCGATCGAGCATAGGAGAAAATTCACCACAAATCTCATTGCATCTCGGGAGGATCGGAGGTCGGTGTTGACCGCATCTCCGGCTTCGATGCGGGGTTTCGATCAGGAAAAAGAAAGTTCAACAGAGTTCAGGGTAGAAGGCTGCGGTCTCAAGGCCCGCCCAGAAGAAAATCGTCGTTTCCGGAAAGGCTTGTCTCAAGGCCTCATGAGTTGATCTTGTTGCCGCAGAGACAGACCAAACATCGCTAGCAGTTCGCCGAATAGCGGTGCCGAGTCCTCTTCTCCCCGACGCAGGACCCACACGAGCAGTAAGATCAGCACGAGAGCAATTAAGAAAAAGATGCCGCCGCCTTCATGATGCAATCGTCCGTTCAGGAAACTGGGATCCACGCGCGTCGTCAAGATCCCGAGGGTGAAGATGCGTAATCCATTCTTGGCTACCGAGATGGGAATGGCCATGGCGACCACCAGAGCCTTGCGCCACGCCGTGCGTAGAAGTAGATGGGCTAGCACCATCGTGGTCACCATCAGCATCATGCTGGAACGCATGCTGCTGCATTCCTGAGCCACCTCGATATTGAGGCCCGGGATCGACAGGATAACGCCCTGATGAGATACCGGGACATTCAGCGCTGAGAACAAAAGCCATGCCGCAAATGCTGATCCCCGCTGCAAACTGTGGATAATTCTCGTTAGCAGAAACGAAGGGAGGGGGACCATCCAAAATAGAAAACCGAGAACAAAGAGCATGGGCCGTACAGCCCTGATGCCGAAGCATAGGGCAAATGCGGCAATCCATAGGATTATCAGGGCCACCATCGTAACGGACAGTCGCACATCCGGCGTGCTCTGCCCTAGCCACCATCTCGCCGAAAGAGCAATCAAAGCCCCGGCAGCACCGAGCGACAAACCCGTCCACAAACCCCATGAAATGGTTGGTTGGGCTGACCTCCACTCCGAGAAAGCCAAGGCCACGCTAACCGGAAGGATCAGGAGTATATGGGTGAACTCGCTATCGGCCAGCGCGAGGCTCAGCGTAGCCGCAAACGGCCGCCACAGAAGGGCTGTCGAAAGCAACCATAGCAGGACAAAGGCGACGCATGGTAAGCGGGATCTCATCAAGCTTTGTAATCCGCGCTGCCAGCCACACCACCTCGCAGCCCGGATCTATTGGCTTTACTATTACAGCCCGGCAGGCCCTACTCAATAGCCCTGGAGTGCCAAGTGCCTTTTGGTAACCATGGTTTAAGTCATTGAAATAACGAAACTTATTAATTTTAAGGCTTGCTTGCGAAGCTCGAACCCCGAGAGCGAACCGGTTGTAGCGGTCCGCTATCAGCCCGCGGCTACGGATTCCTGTTTGTGCGGGCACAGGAAGTTCCCGGAAGGCGCGATGATCTTTGATTTTGTGCGGGTTTATGCAATCCTACGCTGCTGACGAGAAGTACCGCTATCGTATGGTTACGCCTGACGCGGTTTCAGGAACGGCCCCGGCGTTCAGCATTATCGTCCCTGTTTACAACGACTGGGAGCCGCTTCGGGAATGTCTGCA
>JASHSL010000577.1 GCA_030040855.1 Terriglobales bacterium | reverse complement strand
CCATGGAGATGTCGGGCGGCTATTGGTCTCTCGGCGATCGCGGATTTGCTCCCTATCAGGGCGGAACGAACGTCTTCTCTATATCGGACTCTTTCGACATGATTCGCGGCAAGCACAACATTCGGGTTGGCGGTACGATTCGCGCCAATCAAATGAACGTGCGGACGAACGCATTCCAGGACGGATTCTTCACTTTTACCGGCGGCTACACCGGAGATGCAATGGCTGATCTCCTTCTCGGCCAGTATAACTATGCGGAACACGATCAGACCTTCAAAGGGGCGACGACTGGCCGTCGCTGGAAACTCTTCCGACCCTACATCCAGGACGATTGGCGGGTTAGCAATGACCTGATGTTGAACCTCGGACTGGCGTGGGCTCTGGTGACCCCGGAAACCGAAGTTGAAAATCGGCAGGCGAACTTCGATTGGGTGACCAAGCAGTTTCTTGTCCCGGCGGGAAGCCCCGGACTAGCTGGCTGCGTCAACTGCGTCGTCTCCAACAAAGACGTCGGGCTGCAGTTTGACAAAACAGCACTCGAGCCGAGAATCGGATTGGCCTGGAAACCGATGGGCAGCCAGAAAACTGCGGTGCGCGCCGGATACGGAATCTTCCACGACTCGGCTTGGAACCAAGGCGGGCAGGGGTTGTGGGAAAGCCCGCCGTTTTTTGCCGCGGATGAAGTCGGCGGATACCCGGCATTTCCCGCGTGCCCCTTTGGGGTCGCCACCTGCGGCATGACGGCCAGCTTTGGTCTTACTGGTCCTGTCCCGTTCTACACTGCACCCGTGCCCCCCAGCAGCTACAAGGGAACGATTCAGTCGCAGAATCTCAATTTCAAACAGGGTATGATCCAACAGTTCAACCTCAATGTTGAGCACCAGCTTCCGGGAAGTGTGGTGTTGACCGTAGGGTACGCCGGTTCGCGCAGCTCGCACATTCTGGTGAGCCAGTTAAACGAAAACATCTCATCGCCCAGCGCGTGCGGCGTCGTAGCTGGGTACACCCTGGGCTGTGGGATCCCGACTACTCCATACCCCGGTCCGAATTTCACCTTTAACATCGTCAGTAACAACAATGACATCGGAGCAGCCCGCTACGACTCTCTGCAAGTGAAGGCGGAAACCAAGAGCACCCGACACGGAATCTACGCCCTGCTGGGCTATACGTATGCGCGCAATTTCGACTCTGGGCTTCCCGACGGTCTTGGTACCAACCCTGGCGCTCTGTACTGGCCTTTGCCCGGAACTCGCAAGCTAGATTGGGGGCTTTCCTCCCTCAACCTCAACAATACTTTTACCGCCAGCGTCCTTTACAGCCTGCCGTTTGGCCGGGGCAAGCACTTTGGCAGCGACTGGAAAGGTCCGGCCAATGCCCTGCTGGGAAATTGGGAAGTCAATGTAATTCAAAGAGCCGAATCCGGCTTTCCTCTTTACGTGGTTGATAGCAGCGATCCGTCGGGTGTTTTCTTCTACTACAACGGCTTAACCGTGCAGCGCCCGGATCAAGTAGGCAACCCCAACCAGCCTGGTCAAGTGGCGGCCAATCCCACCTGTATCGCGCCGACACAAGTGCATACCCTCGCCCATTGGTTCAATCCCTGCGCTTTCGTAAGTGCACCCACTTTCATGACGCCATCCGGCCCCGTTGGAGAGCTCGGCAACGCCGTCCGTGCGCCGGTCTACGGGCCGCGTTACGTGAATACCGACCTTTCGTTGCACAAACAGTTTCCCCTGGCTTATCGAGAAGGAATGACACTAGATTTCCGGACGGAGTTTTTCAATGTCCTCAATCATCCCCATTTCTTTTTGCCCGGGATCGCTGACACGGGAGAGCAGGACATCAATACGCCTTCGACGTTCGGGGTAATCAATCAGACGGTCAATCAGGCGACGGGTGACGGCCGCTCGATACAGTTTGCTCTGAAGCTTATATTCTAGCTATGGACGGATCCGTAGGGACGTGCATCCAGCTCGAGGCTGATTTCCGCTATGGGAAGCGCAGCGCTCCCCCATAGGGAGCAGCCTGGAGTGTACCCTAATTCGAAAACTCGGCCATTCTGATTTTCGCGAACAAGTTAATCGGGGCGCGGTGCGAATCTTCGAGCTGTTACCATCCCAAGCCGGAGGGATCCGGGAGCGAGTCCTTCCGCAAGCTTCGAATCTGTCTTCCGACGAAAACGGCAAATTGCTCCGCGCTGTGGATCCTACCAGGAGACAAGTCGGCTGTCGCTCAGCCCGCGGCCAGGTAAAGGTAGCGCAGGGCGAAGACAATCGTTAAGATCCACAGCACCGGACTTACTTCGCGATATTTGCCGGCTGCGATCTTCGCCATGGCATACGCGATTACCCCCAGGCTCAGACCAGTTGCGATGCTGAAGGTCAGGGGCATGGCCAGCATCGTGAGAAAGGCTGGGAAGGCTTCGGTGAAATCCGACCAGACGATGCGCGCCACCGATTGCGTCATCAGCGCTCCGACCAAAATCAGCGCCGGCGCAGTGGCAAAGCCTGGAATGGCTACGGCAATGGGAGCAAAGAAAGCCGCCAGCAGAAACAACGCGGCGACCACAACGTTACTCAGTCCGGTGCGTGCTCCGGCTGCGATTCCGGCCGCGCTTTCGATGTAACTGGTAACCGTTGATGTCCCGGTTAACGAGCCTAGGATCGTGCCCACACCGTCAGCGACCAGAACTCTTCCCACTCGCGGGATGCGCCCATCTTTGATAAATCCGGCCTGCTCGCAGACCCCGACCAAGGTTCCCACATTGTCGAACAGGTCGACGAAAAGAAATGCAAGAACGATCTCCAGCAGGCCCAAGTGAAGCGCGCCCCGCAAATCGAGCTTGAGAAGCGTGCTGCCTGGATGTGGCATCGAAACCACGGCCGAGGGCCAATGGGCGATCCCGCGCGCGAAGCCCACCAGCGCAGTGGCCAGAATTCCCAGAAGAATCGCCCCCTTCACTCTGCGGGCAACGAACACGAGCGTCAGCAGGATTCCCAGGCACGCCGTCTGCACCTCGGGGAGGGATACATTGCCGAAGCTCACAAAGGTCGCAGGATTCGCAACCACCAGCTTGGCATTGCGCAGGCCGACAAAGGCGATGAACAACCCTATGCCGGCAGCGATCGAATGCTTGAGGCAGTCGGGAATTCCGTCCACGATCTGTTCGCGGATGCGCGTGACGGTCAGAAGCACGAACAAAACGCCCGACAAGAAAACGATACCCAGGGCCGTTCGCCAAGGAATGTGCATGCCCAGGCAGACCGAATAGGTGAAATACGCATTCAGCGACATGCCGGGCGCCATGGCGATGGGGTAGTTGGCGTAGAGCCCCATCACGAGCGTCGCCGCGGCCGAAGAAATACAAGTGGCGAAGACCACTCCTTCGGTCGGGACTCCAGCCTGCGATAGGATTTGTGGGTTCACCACGACAATGTAGGCCATCGTCATGAAGGTGGTCAGGCCGCCCAGCAATTCTGGGCGAATGGCGCTGTGATTTTCCGCGAGTTTGAAGTAGCGCTCGAGCAATTGGTTGGCTATTGCGGCTGGGCAGCTGGATTCGGGTCCCGCAAAGTGTACACAAACTCAAGGATTTCGGCCCGCTCGCGTTCGACTTCGAGGGCCGTGTCTTGCTTGATCTGCTCGAAGGCTCGCAGCTCTTCCCTCGCTTTCTCGTCTTCCCCGCTTAACCTGTAGAGCTGCGCCAAGCGGTAATGCGCCTCCTCTAACCGGGGAGTGGCCTCGATCGCCTTTTGATCGGCGGCAATGGCGCGGGAAATGTCTTTTCGTTCCGCATAGACAATGCCCAATTGCAGATAGCCAAGACCCAGGTTTTGATCGAGACCAACAGCCTTCTCTAACAGTTCCTCCACCTCCGCCGTGTCTTTGACGTCCCCGGATCTTCGCCGCTTCCAAAGACTGACGGCATAGTAATAGTTGGCAAGCGCATGGTTCGGTTGGAGGCGGACAAATCGCTTTAGTTTTTCTTCGATCAGTGCCGAGGGGTTGACTTCAACCGCCTGCATTTTGCCCAAGAAGAGGTAGGGATTGGGATCGTCAGGATTCAGGTCGGAGGCATCACAAAGCTCGCGAGTCGCCTGCTCGAAAGAACCGTGGGCGTAGAGAGCGACGCCGAGACCGATCAGCGTGCGCACGGAACCTGGATACAATCGATGGCCCTTGCTGAAAACCTCGAGAGCTGGTTCGGCCGCATGGTGAAGTAACAGTTCCGATCCCCAGGCGAAAACATTGACTTCGTTGGGGTTAAGTTCCGCTGCACGTTGATACGAACGCACTGCCTCGAGGGGCTGGCCCAGCCTCTCTTCGGCGTCGGCCAGCAATTCGTACAGCTTGGCGTCTTGCGGCCGATGCCTAAGCAGAGCTTCGGTGTGGGTCCGTGCCCGCTCGTAATCTCCCGCTCGACGATAGGCGACCGCCAGCTCATAGCCAGTTTCGCTATCTTCGGGATTGCGCGCCAAGGCCAACTCCAGATAATGGACGGCATCCTGCGGCTCCTTGTGATCGAGCAGCCATTTCCCGAGCGTGGAGTTAGCCGCAAAATCTTCAGGATGATGTTCCGCCGCGCTGCGCAAAGACATCTCCGTCGCCGCAGCGCTCGAAACCCGCGCCAAGGAAGAACTGCTCGTCCCCTCCTTGGGCTCTCCCAGTGCTAGGGTCGCCTTGACCAGACCGTCGGTTGTGCGGACGATGGTGTCTGAACCGTGACCGCCCGAGTGTGCAGCCTCTCGCACTCCGGCGACGGTGAAGTGAGGCTGGTCGAAGAACTCGGGTACGCTTGGCTGAGCCTTCGCCACGGGAGCGCTTGGCTGCGCCAACATGAAATCGATCCGCTTCGTCTCGCTCTCCCCGAGCAAAAAGGGACCGAAGACCTGTTGCTCGTAGCCGGCCATGCTGACACGAACCGTATAACTGCCG